>CAYQZM010000083.1:0-6747 GCA_964421935.1 uncultured Rhizobium sp.
TGGAACTGCCGAGCTTCAGCCTGTCCGAGCCCTGGGTGGTGGTAGGCCTCTTGTTCGGTGGCCTCTTGCCCTATCTGTTCGGCGGCATGGCGATGACGGCCGTGGGCCGCGCCGCCGGCTCGGTGGTCGAGGAAGTGCGCAAGCAGTTCCGCGAAATGCCGGGCATCATGCAGGGCACGCAGAAGCCCAATTATGCCCGCGCCGTGGACCTGCTGACCAAGGCCGCCATCAAGGAGATGGTGATCCCGTCCATCCTGCCGGTGTTCTCGCCCATCGTCCTGTTCGTGCTGGTGAACTGGATCGCCGGCAAGACCCAGGCCTTCAATGCCGTTGGCGCCATGCTGATGGGCGTGATCGTCACGGGCCTTTTTGTGGCGATCAGCATGACCTCGGGTGGTGGCGCCTGGGACAATGCCAAGAAGTTCATCGAGGATGGCCATCATGGCGGCAAGGGCAGTGACGCTCACAAGGCCGCGGTGACGGGCGACACGGTCGGCGATCCCTACAAGGATACAGCCGGTCCGGCCGTCAATCCGATGATCAAGATCACCAACATTGTGGCGCTGTTGCTGCTGGCCACCTTGGCACATCTTTCTTGATCTCGAATGCCAAAGAGAAGGGCGCGAAGAGAAATCTTCGCGCCTTTTTCCTTGGTTGTGCCTTGTTGCCGCTGCTGGCGTCCGGCGCCTCGGCCGCGCGCCCCGATCCATTCACCAATACACGCCAGCGCCAGTTGCTGGATCTGTTTCTGGCGGGAACACCTGACAAAGCTGATCTAGGCAATGGCGGCGGCACCACCGCGCAGACCCTCGCCATGCTGGGGCGCGAAGATCTGGTGATGCGCATGCCCATTTTTGGGGGACATGGGCGCCGCAATTGCCAGCCCCTGTTGCAAGATGGCAAGGCGGTAGATGCAATCGCCTACATTGTGGCGAAAGCGGCTGGCGCCCGGGTCACTATGATCAACGAAGCCCATGACATGCCGCAAACGCGATCCTTCGCCGCCAAGGTGGCCGCGGCGCTGCGGCCGGAAGGCTATTCCCTCTACGCCGGCGAAACCTTTGACGACCGCATCGGCGCGACCACGCCGTCCTGGCCGCTGTCGACCGACGGCTATTATGTCAACGATCCGATCTATGGCCGTTTGATCCGTGTCCTGCGGAGCTTGGGCTATCGCTTGGTGCCCTATGAAGACCATGTCCCGCCCGATCCGAAGGCGACGCCGGAAGAACAGCTCAGCGCGCGGGAAGTCATCCAGGCGAAAAATCTGGAGGCCCGCCTGAAATCCGAACCCGCCACAGCCAGGCTGCTGGTCCATGTCGGCTATGGGCATCTGGACAAATCCGATGCGCGCCCCATCAGGATGATGGCGGCGCATTTCCGGGAGGATACCGGCATCGACCCGCTGACTGTCGATCAGGTCGGGTTCTGGTCGCGGACCGGCCGCTACGAGATATGCGACACGTCAAAAATGCAGACCGGCCCCACTGTGATCTATGTCGGCGCGCCGACGCCGTCTTTCACCCGCAGCCGTCCCAACTGGCGGCTTGAAGAAGGCGACAAGTTTGTCGAGATCCCGGCAGAGTTGCGCCGCCCGTCAGAGCCCTCGATCTATGAAGCCCATCTTGCCCGCGATCCGGACACGGCAGTTCCGGTGGACCGGATTTTGGTTCGTCCTGGCGAGGATGACATGCCGCTTCTTCTGCCGCCGGGTCGCTATCGCCTGTCGGTCTGGACGGAAAGCCAGGGCTGGTCGGCCGATGAGGGGCTAACGGTTAACTGACTGTCATGGCACCCGCTCGGCCGCGGCGATCTGGCCGAAGCGGCCGCTGTTGAAGTCGGTGATGGCCTGGCGGATCTCGCCTTCCGTGTTCATCACAAAAGGGCCATAGCCGGCGATCGGTTCACGGATCGGCTCGCCGCCCAGCACCAGCAGGATCGCATCGCTGCCGGCTTCCACCGTGACCTCCGTGCCCGCCGGATCGAACAGCACCACCTGCGCATCGCTGGCGGCCTTCTCGCCATTGACCGTGACATGGCCGGCCAGCACCGCCAGCGCCGCGTTATGGCCTTCCGGCAGGTCCAGTTTTAGCGAAGCGCCTTTCTCCAGCCGCACATCCCACAGATTGATGGGGGTGAAGCTTTTCGCGGGGCCTTTGGTGCCCGCAAAATCGCCGGCGATCACACGCACCTTGCCGCCCGGCACCGCCACCGCCGGAATGTCGGCATTGGTGATGGCCTGATAGCCGGGCGCGGTCATCTTGTCCTTGGACGGCAGGTTGACCCACAGCTGCACAGCGCGGAAGTCGCCGCCCTTGGCCGTGAAGCCGGGCGAATGGAATTCCTCGTGCAGGATGCCGCTGGCCGCGGTCATCCATTGCACGTCGCCCGGCCCGATGGTGCCGCCCCTGCCGGTGGAGTCGCGGTGTGCCACTTCGCCGTCATAGACAATGGTGACGGTCTCAAAGCCGCGATGGGGATGCTGGCCGACGCCGCGCGGCCGGGCCGCCGGCTCGAACCGCGTCGGGCCGGCATAGTCGAACAGCAGGAAGGGGCTGACTTGCCGCCCATGCTGGTCATAGGAAAAGAGGGTGCGCACGGGAAAGCCATCGCCCACCCAATGCTGGTTCCTGTTTTCCAGCACGCTGACAATCTTTTTCATCTCACGCTCCTGTCCGGATGCCCGGACGATACATCATGTCTCTGATTGTGGCTGCCGCCTTAATGGACGGCCGCGCTTTGCTGCGCGGCGGGCTGCGCCGCCACCAGGCTGGCGACTTCGCCCCTGGCTTCGGCAATCGCCTTTTCCTTCTGCTCGGGGCTGACATTGACGCCCTCGGCCCTGAGGAAGCGGACATCGGTCACGCCCAGGAACCCGAACACGGTCTTCAGATAGGATTCCTGGTGGTCCCAGGCCGCCACCGGCGACTGTGCGCCATAGAAGCCGCCGCGGGCCGAGGCGATGATCACCGTCTTGCCGCCGGCCAGGCCCTTGGGTCCATATTCGCTATAGGCAAAGGTCTTGCCCTTGATGGCGATGCGGTCGATCCAGGCCTTGAGCTGGCTGGGAATGGAGAAATTGTACATCGGCGCGCCGATCACCACGACATCGGCATCCAGGAATTCCTGCAGCACCTTCTCGCTCTCGGAAAGGATGGCGTTGATCTCGGGGCTGCGCTGACTGGGATCGGCGCCTGCGGCAAAGAGCTGGTCGCCGGCCAGATGAGCAAGGGGCTGGGCGACCAGGTCGCGATAAACGACCTCGGCGTTGGGATGACGGGCCCGCCATTCGGCGACGGCCTCGGCGGATAACTGGCGGCTCACGGACGCGGTGCCCAGGATGCCGGAATCGATGTGAAGCAGTTTCATGATGACCCTCCTTGTTGGGCGAAGGCCGGCCGAATTGGTTGGCGGCTTTCGTGACAAGGCAGATAAGGGCGGGTCCGGCGGGCCAGAAGCTCCGCAGACGGAACTCATCGTTCCAGATCTGGAACGACGGTTTTCGCGCAAAAAGCGGGCATTCCGGCGCGGCATGGAAGCAATGCGCGGGGTGCAGTTGCGCGGACGGCCGGGGAACCAATCTACCAGACTGTAGATTGGAGAGCGCCATGTCCGGCCCAAAGTCCGTCATTTCAGCCCACGCCGATTACCGGCGCAGCGACTATATGTTCGCGCGCGAGCAGTCCCGTGCGCTCGCTAGCAGGGAATGGGAGGATCGCGAGCCGCCGCTGCATTCCTGGACAGAAATGCTGCCGACGGTTCTGGGCATCGCCACGGCGGCGATTGCCCTGTTCGAGTCGATTCACTAGTCCATTCCTGGCGCCGTCTTGAAAAGGAACGGCCTGTTCCACACCTGCAACGATAGTTAAGGTGCGGGGATGGCGGTGCAGGATCTCAACGACATAAGCTTTTTCGCGGCGGTGGTGGAGAACAAGGGCTTCTCCGCTGCCGCGCGCGCTTTGGGCCTGCCCAAATCCACCTTGAGCCGCCATGTCGGCCGGCTGGAGAAGCGGCTGGGCGTGCGGCTGCTGGAACGCTCGACCCGCCATTTCCGGCTGACCGATGTGGGCGAGCATTATTACAGCAAGGCGCGCGAAATCCTGGCCGAGTTGAATGCCGCCGACAAGGAATTGGCAGAAATGCGCAGCGCCCCGTGCGGCGTGGTCCGGCTGGCTGCGCCCCTGGCCGCCTCGCAATATGTGCTGCCGCTGATCCTGCCGGCCTTCATGGCGCGCCATCCCCTGATCAAGCTGCAGGTGATGGTGAGCGACCGGCCAGTGGACCTGATCGGCGACAAGATCGATATCGCCATCCGCGCCCGCACCGAACTGGGCAATGAGGCGCTGACCATGAAGAAGCTGACATCCAGCTATCGCGTGCTGGTGGCCAGTCCCGCCTTTGCCGCCGAACACAAGGTTGGCGACCTGAAGTGCCTGTCGGTGCTGCCCTTCCTCAGCTCCAGCGAAAGCGAGGCGGGCCAGAGCTTCACTCTGGTGGGGCCGTCAGGCCGGCGCGAGACGGTGAATGTCAAGCCGCGCCTGATGACCACCGATTTCAATCTTGTGCGGGAAGCTGCCGTCGCAGGCCAGGGCATCGCCTTCCTGCCCATCGAAGTGGTGGCCGCGGCGATCGGCGAGGGCCGGCTGATGCGCGTCCTGCCGGAATGGCAATCGGAAAAGGCCACCATCCATCTGGTGTTCGCCGGTCAGAAAAGCCTGACGCCGGCCGGCCGGCTGCTGGTGGATTACCTGGCCGCGGAGTTCGAGCCGATGGTCCGGCGGCGGGGGCTGGCGCCCGGCTGAGACCTGCGCTGGGCGTCGCGCCAGGCGGATACCAGGGCTGTCGCCAGAATTCCCACATTGATGGCCACAAGCAGGCCTACCTGAAGAAACAGGGGATCGGTGTTCATTGCTGGTCTCCTCGACGCCTTAGATAGGGTCAGACCGGCGCAATAAAAGGGCGGGTTCCGGCACAAAATGTTTCATATATGAGCTTATTGAACCGGGATTTCGAACGGTCCCGCGGGCAGGGCGGACGCATCGGACAGGGTGCAGATCGGGCTGTCGCCCCAGCAATAGCGCACCCGCGTGGCGGTGCCGGCATCCGGCAAGGTGACATGGTCGCCCGCCAGGTTGGCGCGTGACCAGCGGCAACCATTGGCATCACACAGCTCGAAGGCATTGGGCTCGCCGCTATAAGAGGTCAGCACTCCGGTCACGTCGCGGAACGACACGGTCACGGAATCGCCCGCCCGCCGCGCCGCCGCCACACGGGGACCGGAAGGCGCGATGGCCTCACCATAGAGAAGGTGCCGCGCGGCGATGGAGATGCGCCGGCCGATCTCGTGCTTGTTGGTGGGATGCAGCAGCTTGGGATCGCCGATATCCACCGTCACCACCAGGGCTGCGTGCGTATCGGCCTCGGCGGTCCGGCGCTGGGCCTCGCGCACATCCGACCAGAGCGACTCCACCGGCTTTGTCGGCGTGGGGCCATAGTCGGGAATCTGCACGATGATGAAGGGCAGGGCCGCCCCGAACTGTTGGCGCCAGTCCGCCATCATCGCGGTCAGCACGGGCTGATAGGTCCTGGCGAAATAGATGTTGGATTCGCCCTGGTACCAGATCGCGCCTTTCACGCCATAAGGTCCGATCGGCTTGATCATGCCGCCATACTGAAGTCCCACACCATGCATAGGTCCCCAGGGAATCTGCGGCGCGATCAAATTCTCCACCGGCTGGTAGTGCCAGGGCTGGTCCAGCGCCACGGACGAGCCGTCGGCGAGGCGGATGGCGCGGGTGGAAGCAGGTCCCGTCAGCCCGCAATTCTTCCAGCTGCAGAAGATATTCACGGTGATGCTGTTGTCGCCTTCATGCAGCAAGCCGCGCGGCAGATCATGGCGCGCATCGGGCTGTTGCGAGCTGCCGCCCACGCCCCGGCCATTGACCCAGCTCTTCTCCTCTTCATTGGCGCGGCCCAGGTCCAGGGTCGCGGTCTGCGCTGCCTGCGCCGCCGTCAGCCGCACATGGGTGGAGAGCCACATCTGGCCGACAAAACCCACGCCCGGCTCGGCGCTGCCTTCGGGCAGGGACAGGCCCGGCCAGTCATACCAGGCGCCAAGCCCGGCCGGTGCCGCCGGCCAGGACGCGGTGTCTTCCTTCCAGGGCTCACCCTTGCCGTGAGCGCGCCACCAGCTTTCCCATGCCGCATCCCAGCGGCGAGAGGCGGCGGCAGGGTCCTTCTCCCACAGCGCCAGCATTTCGATATCGTCATTGAAGCCCAGCGGGCGCAGGCTGTGATGGCTCACCCATCCCCGCACGCGCGTGCCGCCCCAGGCCACGGTGATCAGGCCGACCGGCGTTTTGACGTGTTTGCGCAACTCGCGCGCGAAGTAGAAGCAGCTGGCCGAGAAATCGCCGGCGGTCTGCGGTGATTCCACTTTCCAGGAAACCGGCGTCTTGAAGCTTGTCAGCTCCACCGGGCTGGGCACGCGATCCACCGCCAGTTCGCGCACGTCGGTGTCGGTGGCGGCCGCGATCTCGGCCGTGGCATTGGCGGCACCGCGCACGCTGAGCGCCATGTTGGACTGACCGGTGCAGAGGAAGACATCCCCGACCAGCACATCGCGAACGTCCTGGGTCTCGCCGCCGCTCGCCGCATGCAGCACATAAGGCCCGCCGGCGGGCATGGGGGGCAGGGTCGTGCGCCATTGCCCGTCCTTGTCCGCATGCGCCGATACCGTCGCACTGC
>CAYQZM010000084.1:0-9952 GCA_964421935.1 uncultured Rhizobium sp.
TCTCGTTCTTGGCGCCCATGGACTTGAGCAGCTCGATGCAGGCGATGCCGGCGGCGCCCGCGCCGTTGCACACCACCTTGATGTTCTTCATGTCGCGCCCGGTGAGGTGGGCCGCGTTGATCACCCCCGCCGCCGAGATGATGGCGGTGCCATGCTGGTCGTCATGGAACACCGGAATGTCCATGATCTCGCGCAGCTTCTCCTCGATGATGAAGCAGTCCGGCGCCTTGATGTCTTCCAGGTTGATGCCGCCGAAGGAGGGGCCCAGATAGCGCACCGCGTTGATGAACTCGTCCACATTCTTGGTGTCGATGCACAGATCAATGGAGTTGACGTCGGCAAAGCGCTTGAACAGCACCGCCTTGCCTTCCATCACCGGCTTGGAGGCCAGGGGCCCCAGATCGCCCAGGCCGAGAATGGCGGTGCCGTTGGAGATCACGGCCACCATGTTGCCCTTGGCGGTATAGTCGTAGGCCAGTTCCGGCCGCTCGGCGATACGCAGCACCGGCACCGCCACGCCCGGCGAATAGGCCAGGCTCAGGTCCCGCTGGGTCGCCATCGGCTTGGTGGGGACCACTTCCAGCTTGCCCGGCTTGTCACCGGCGTGAAAGGCAAGAGCTTCATCGTCGGTGAAGGACGGGCGGGACATGTTCAACCCTGTTGTGATTGTCGTTTTCGGGATTTTCCACAGAATATCCACCGCCGCGGCGATTGCATCAAGCTTCCGTGACGGAAGGTCGCGAAGGTCTCTGCTATGGTCGCTCGCATGAGCGAGATGGAATTACAGCCCGAGCCCGCGGGGACCGAAGTCACCCCCATGATGGCGCAGTATCTCGCGATCAAAGCGCTGCATACAGATTATCTCCTGTTCTACCGCATGGGGGATTTCTACGAGCTTTTCTTCGCGGACGCAGCAAAGGCGGCGGAGGCGCTGGACATCGCCCTGACCAAGCGCGGCAAGCACCAGGGTGAAGACATCCCCATGTGCGGCGTACCGGTGATGACCGCCGAGGCCTATCTGGAGAAGCTGATCCGCAAGGGCCACCGGGTGGCCGTGTGCGAGCAGATGGAAGATCCGGCCGAGGCCAAGAAGCGCGGCTCCAAGGCGGTGGTGAAGCGGGAAGTGGTGCGGCTGGTGACGCCGGGCACCATTACCGAAGATGCCCTGCTGGAGGCGCGGGCCTCCAATCTTCTGGCGGCGCTGGGGCGCAGCGGGGCGGACTTCGCCATCGCCTCCGCCGACATGTCGACCGGCGAGTTTTCTGTCGCGGCGCTGGGGCGGGAAGAGATCGCCACCGAACTGGCGCGGCTTTCGCCGAAGGAATTGCTGCTGCCGGATGCGCTGCTCACGCAAGAAGATCTGGCGGCGCTGTTCAGGTCGCTGGGCACGGCGCTGTCGCCGCTGCCGGCCAGCCGGTTCGATTCCGCCAACGGTGAACGTGCGCTCAAGACGCATTACAATATGCTGTCCCTGGATGGGCTGGGCGCTTTCTCGCGCGCCGAATTGTCGGCGGCCGGAAGCCTGATCGCCTATCTGGAGCTGACCCAGAAAGGCGCCAAGGTGGCGCTGCAGCGGCTGGCGCGGGTGTCGCCGTCGCACTTCATGGGCATCGATGCCGCGACCCGGCGCAATCTGGAATTGACTCAGACCTTGGCGGGCCAGCGCAACGGTTCGCTGCTGGCGCAGATCGATCGCACGGTGACCGCGGCGGGCGCGCGCCAGCTGGCGGCGCGGCTGGCGGCGCCGCTGACCGACGTGAAAGCGATCGGGGCGCGGCATGACGCAGTGGAAGCGTTTTCAAAAGACTCCGAACTGCGCCGCACGGCGCGCGAAGCTTTACGCGCTGCGCCGGACATCGCGCGCGCCTTGGGGCGGCTGTCGGTGGCGCGGGGCGGACCGCGCGATCTGGCCAATCTGCGCGATGGCGTGAAGGCCGCGCGCGGCCTTGCGCATAGTCTGAAGCAAGACGCTCTGGGCGGCGAGGCGCTGAGCGCGATCGAGACGCTGACGCAGAACATCGCCGCCGTGTCGCGCCTCTCCGACCGGCTGGAATTCCTGCTGGTGGAGGAGCCGCCCTATCTCGCCCGTGATGGCGGCTTCGTGAAATCGGGCGCCCATGCGCCGCTGGACGAGATGCGAGCCTTGCGCGATGAATCGCGCCGCGTGATCGCCGGGCTGGAAGGCAAGTACCGCCAGCAAAGCGGCGTTGCCCAGCTCAAGATCAAGCACAATGGCGTGCTGGGCTATTTCATCGAAGTCGGCCAGCAGCACGCTGACAAGCTGCTTGCCGACAGGGACACGTTCCGCCATCGCCAGACCATGGCGGGCGCGGTGCGTTTTTCAACCGACGAGCTGGCATCGCTGGCCTCGCGGATTGCGGAAGCCGCGGAAAGCGCGCTGGCACTGGAAGCAGGTCTGTTCAATGAAATGGCGATGCTGGCGCTGGAGCATGGCGAGGCGCTGTCGGCGATCGCCGACGCGCTGGGCGTGCTGGATGTCGCGGCGGCCTTGGGCGAGCTTGCCATCGCTGCGCGTTATGTGCGCCCCCGAATGGACAATGGCCTGGCCTTCGAAATCACGCGCGGCCGTCATCCGGTGGTGGAGGCGGCCCTCCAAGCAGCCAATGCCGCACACTTTGTGCCCAACGACTGTGACCTGTCGCCAAACGCAAAGGGCCGCTTGTGGCTGGTCACCGGTCCCAACATGGCCGGCAAATCCACCTTCCTGCGCCAGAATGCGTTGATCGCCATCCTGGCACAGATGGGTTCGTTCGTGCCAGCGGAAGCCGCGCATATCGGTGTCGTGGATCGTCTTTTCAGCCGCGTCGGCGCCGGCGATGACCTGGCGGCAGGACGCTCCACCTTCATGGTCGAAATGGTGGAGACCGCCGCCATTCTCAATCAGGCCACGGCGCGTTCGCTGGTCATATTGGATGAGATCGGCCGCGGCACCGCGACCTATGATGGCCTGGCCATCGCCTGGGCGGCGGCCGAGCATCTGCACGAGACCAACAAGAGCCGCGCGCTGTTCGCCACCCATTATCACGAGATGGTGGCGCTGTGCGAAAGGCTGAAATCCATGGCCTGCTACACCATGAAGGTGCGGGAATGGAATGACAGCATCATCTTCCTGCATGAAGTGGTGTCGGGTGTCGCCGACCGCTCCTATGGCATCCATGTCGCCAAACTGGCCGGTCTTCCGCCGGCGGTGGTGGGCCGCGCCGAAGAAGTGCTGCGCGCCCTGGAAGAGGGACGCGAGGGCCACAAGCCGCTGGCGCGGATTGACGACCTGCCGCTGTTCGGCGCCAGCGCGCCGGCGCCCAAGACCAGCCAGGTGGAAGAGGCGTTGAAGGGCGTCGAGCCTGACGCCCTGACCCCCAAGCAGGCGCTGGAACTGCTCTACGATCTCAAACGCAAACTGCCATCTTAGATCAGCGGTTTGCGGAAATAGACCACGCGCTCGGTCTGGGAAAATCCCAGCGCTTCGTGCATGGCGTGTGAATCCACATTCTCCAGCAGCGCGTCCGAGGCCAATTCCGCCAGGCCATGCGCGCGCGCCCATTGTTCGATCGTCGCAATCATGGCGCGCGCAACCCCCCGATGCCGGCGCGCGGGTGTCACATAAATGCCTTCGACGAAGCCGACCGGCGAAGTCGCGCAGCCATTGACGTAGTCGCGGCGGATGGAGGCTTCGGCAAAACCGATCACGGCTTCGCCTTCCCGCGCCATCAAAACCAGCCGGTCGGGATGGGCCAGAATGGCGCCTGCTTCCGCCGCCATGATGGTCTGATCTTCATCCGGCCAGAGGGCGATGCGCAGGGCCATCCACTGCGGCATGTCCTCCGCGCAACACTTCTCTATCTGGGCCATCGCCGCCTCTTGCGCAGGTTCCGGGCATAATGCCAGCATCGCCCGTCATGAGCAGCCCGGACGACGCCCGCGCCCCACGCAAATTCCTGGTGGTGATCGACAAGACGGCCGAATGCGCCGTGGCCCTGCGTTTTGCCGCGCGGCGGGCGCAGCATACCGGCGGCCGCGTCACCTTGATGTGCCCGGCCCAGTTCCCCGACTTCCAGCAATGGCGCGGCGTGGAAGAGATCATGCGCGACGAGGCCCATGCCGAAGCCGAGGGCATGCTCTTTGAAGCAGCCAAGGTGGTAAACGAGATATCGGGGATCATCCCCGAACTGGTAATCCCCTTCGGCCTCAAGACGGAATGTGTCGCCCAGATCATCCGGGAAGATAAAGCCATCTCCATCCTGGTGGTGGCTTCCGGCACCGGCAAGGAAGGACCGGGACCGCTGGTCTCCATGTTCGCGACGGCCGTGCAGGCGATCCCGGTGACGATCGTGCCCGGAAACTTCACGAACGATCAGATTGACGCCCTCGCCTAGGTGCTTGCGCCGTTCGGCGGCCGGGTTGATAACCCCGCCATGGGAAAAGCGCTGGTTGCCGTCGCCGTCGGCATTGTCTTTGTGGTCCTGTGCCTGGGGCTCTACACCCTCTGGAAGGGCGGCAACACCTCCCGCAGCTGGTCCAATAAACTCATGCGGATCAGGGTGTTAGCCCAGTTCATCGCCATCATTATCATCATGGCAGTGCTGTATTTTTCCCAGCGTTGAACTGGAACGCCCTCGGCTTTATGTAAGCCGCCCTTACGACCTTTCTGACGAGCACCGCCATGGCCAAGACGCTGTACGACAAAATCTGGGACGCCCATCTGGTCGCCTCGCCGCCCGGCGAGACGCCGGTCCTCTATATCGACCGGCATCTGGTGCATGAGGTGACCAGCCCCCAGGCCTTTGAGGGCCTGCGCATGGCGGGCCGCAAGGTGCGCCGCCCCGAACTGACCCTGGCGGTGGCCGACCACAATGTTCCCACCAAGGATCGCGACAAGGGCATCACCGAGCCGGAATCCAGGCTGCAGGTCGAAACCCTGGAGAAGAACGCCAAGGATTTCGGCGTCGAGTATTTTCCCATGAATGATGTGCGCCAGGGCATCGTGCACATCATCGGGCCGGAGCAGGGCTGGACCCTGCCGGGCACCACTATCGTCTGCGGCGACAGCCACACCTCGACCCACGGCGCCTTTGGCGCACTGGCCTTCGGCATCGGCACCTCCGAGGTCGAGCATGTGCTGGCCACCCAGACCTTGCGCGCCCAGCATTCCAAGAACATGCGCGTGACGGTGAACGGCAAGCTGCCGGACGGCGTGACCGCCAAGGACATCGCCCTGGCCGTGATCGCCAAGATCGGTACCGCCGGCGGCACCGGCTATGTCATCGAATATGCCGGCGAGGCCATCCGCGGCCTCTCCATGGAAGGGCGCATGACCCTGTGCAACCTGACCATCGAGGGCGGTGCGCGCGCGGGCTTGGTCGCGGTGGATGACACAACCTTGAACTATGTGAAGGGCAAGCCGCGCGCGCCGAAAGCCGGCGCCTGGGAAGCAGCGGAGAAATATTGGCGCACCCTGCAGTCCGATGCCGATGCCAAATTCGACGCCGAAGTGACCCTGGATGCGCGCGATATCGTGCCGATGGTGACCTGGGGCACCTCACCGGAACAGGCGTTGCCGATCACCGCCAAGGTGCCGGACCCCGCCGCGATGAAGGAAGAACATCATCGCGCCGCCGCCGAACGCGCGCTGGCCTATATGGGCCTGACCGCCAACATGCCGATCACCGACATCAAGGTGGACCATGTTTTCATCGGCTCCTGCACCAATGGCCGCATCGAGGACCTGCGCGCGGCAGCTGAGATCGCCAAGGGCAAGAAGGTTGCCGCCGGCGTCAACGCCATCGTCGTGCCCGGCTCGGGCCTGGTGAAGGAACAGGCGGAAGCCGAAGGCCTGGACAAGGTGTTCGTGGAAGCCGGCTTCGAGTGGCGCGATCCGGGCTGTTCCATGTGCCTGGCGATGAACGCCGACCGGCTGAAGGAGGGCGAGCGCTGCGCTTCCACCTCCAACCGCAATTTCGAAGGCCGCCAGGGCCGCGGCGGCCGCACGCATCTGGTGTCGCCGGCGATGGCTGCGGCAGCGGCTGTGACCGGGCATCTCACGGACGTGCGCAGCCTCTAAAAGAGTGCGCATATGGATAAGAAAAGGGCGTGGCCAGTGGCCACGCCCTTTTTAATTAAGCGGCTTTCTCCCACTTGTCGCCAACCATCATCCGGACCGCGACATTGAAGCGATTCCAGCTGTTGATCTGGGCGATGTCGACCAGCAGGGCCGCGATCTCCGGCTGGCTGAAGTGTTTTGTGACTTTGTCCCACACAGCATCCGGCACAGGATCGGGTTGATCGGCCAGGCGGGTGAGGTGTTCCGTCAGTTCCAGCACCGCGCGTTCTGCGTCGCTGAAGAACGGTGTTTCCCGCCAGGCGGAAACCGCAAAGATGTGATCCAGCGGAGTGCCACCATGCTGAAGTTCCTTGGCGTGCATGTCCACACAGACGCTGCAGCCATTGATCTGGCTAGCGCGCAGATGAACCAGCCCGCGGAGCCTGGACGGCAGTTTGCCATCGATGGATTTGTTCAGGGCGAACATGGCCTGCATCGCTTCGGGCAGGATGAAGACGGGATTGGGCATTCGTGATTGCATGACAATTCTCCTAAGATTTCGCGGAAGGGCCGGTCACATTCGGTGTCCCGGCCCCGTCATAGGCATGACGAAGGCCCCCTTCAGGATGTGACCGATGGACGAAAGAAATCTTGCCGAGCGGTTCCAGACGGATCGGCCACGCCTGACCCAGCTTGCCTATCGCATGCTGGGCTCCCTGGCCGAGGCCGAGGATGCGGTACAGGACGCCTGGTTGCGGCTGAGCCGCAGTGATGCCGATCAGGTGGGCAATCTCTCCGGCTGGCTGACCACCGTGGTGGCGCGCATCTGCCTAGACAATTTGCGCAAGCGCAAATCGCGGCGCGAAGAACCGACTGGTCCTGATACGCCCGAGCCGGCGGTGACGCCGGAAGCGGACCGGGAGCGCGAACTGGCGGACTCGGTCGGTCTTGCCATGCTGATCGTGCTGGAAGCGCTGGATCCGGCAGAGCGCGTCGCCTTTGTGCTGCACGACATGTTCGACCTGCCCTTTGACGAAATCGCATCGGTGCTGGGCCGTTCGACCGTCGCCACGCGCCAGCTCGCCAGCCGGGCGCGGCGGCGGGTGCGCGGTGCGCCCAGGGCTGCGGATGTGCGCGCTGATCGTACCGTGGTGGATGCTTTCCTGACCGCGGCGCGGGAAGGCAATTTCGAAGCGCTGCTGTCCGTGCTCGATCCCCAGGTGATGTTGCGGGCCGATGACGCGGCCGTCCGTCTGGGCGGACCGCGCCAGCTCAGCGGTTCGGCCGCGGTGGCCAAGATGTTCCAGGGCCGCGCGCAGGCCGGGCGGTTCATCTTGGCCGATGGCGCGCCGGCCATCCTGGTGGCGCCGGGTGGTCGCATGTTGCTGGCGATGCGCGTGACGATTCAAGGCGGCAGGATCGCCGGCATCGAGGCGATCGCCGAACCTGGGCGACTGACGCAGATCGCTTTCTCGCTGCCGGATTAGAGAATGGATGATCGCTTCTGTCATTCCCGCGCAAGCGGGAATCCAACTTGGAGTAGCTGCAACGATAGTAAGTTGTATGCCCGCTTTCGCGGGCATGACAGGGAAGGATTCAAAAAAAGCTGACCGGGTCCACGTCCACCGCGACACGTATCGCGGTGGGCACCTTCACCAGCGCCAGCCATGCCTTCAGATAGGCCTGCACATCCACCGCCCGCGCCGCCTGCACCAGCAGGCGCTCACGCGTCTGTCCGCGCAATAAGGCATAGAAAGCGGGCGTCGGTCCCCACACTTTCACATCACGCGCGCTGGGTGCGGCCCTGCCAAGCTGGCGGGCGATGTCGCGCACCAGATCGCCGTCATAACCGCTGACCACCAGGGCGGCGAGGCGGCCGAAAGGCGGCGCATGGCTGGCTTCGCGAAAGCTGCGCTCCTGCGCGTAGAAACCATCACGATCGCCGCGCGCCAGCGCCTGCATCACCGCATCGTCGGGATTGCGGGTCTGCAACAGCACCAGGCCCGGCTTTTCGGCGCGGCCGGCGCGGCCTGAAACCTGATGTAGAAGCTGGAAGGTGCGCTCGCGGGCACGCAAGTCGCCATCACTGCCGCCAAGGTCGGCATCGACCACGCCCACCAAAGTCAATTGCGGAAAATGATGGCCTTTGGCCACGATCTGGGTGCCGATCAGCACATCGATCTCGCGCTTGGCCATGGCGCGGATGGCGGCCTGGGTCTCGGCCGGGCCATGCAAGGTATCGGACGAGGCGATGGAATAGCGCGCATTGGGGAAGAACTGCGCGAACTCCTCCGCCACGCGCTCCACGCCAGGACCGCAAGGGATCAAGGTGCCGCTCTCGTTGCAGGCTGGGCATTGGCTAGGCATCGCCAGTTCATAGCCGCACTGATGACAGGCCAGACGCTTCCTGTATTTGTGCTCCACCAGCCAGGCAGAACAGTGCGGGCAGGTGAATTTGTGGCCGCAGGCCTCGCACAAGGTCAGCGGCGCATAGCCGCGGCGGTTGAGGAACAGCATGGCCTGCTCGCCCGCCGCCAGCGCTTTCTCCAGAGCCGCGCGCAGCGGCGGCGACAGCCATTGCGCTTTCTGCTCCGCCTCAATCGGATCGCGCTCATGGCGAAGATCAATCAATTGCACGGTCGGCAATTCCGCCACGCCGTGACGCGAAGCCAGCTTCAGGTGCCGATAGCGGCCGCCTTCGGCATTGATGAAGCTTTCCAGGGACGGGGTAGCGCTGGCCAGCACCACCGGACAACCCTCGATGCGCGCCCGCACCACCGCCATGTCGCGGGCGTGATAGATGGCGCCGTCCTGCTGCTTGAACGCCTGTTCGTGTTCCTCGTCCACGATCACCAGGCCCAGATCGCGGAAGGGCAAAAACAGCGACGAACGCGCGCCGACCACGACCTTGGCTTCACCGTTCATCACCGCGCGATAGACACGCCGGCGCTCCTTTTGCGAGAGGTCGGAATGCCATTCCGCCGGCCGGGTGCCAAAGCGCTGGGCAAAGCGTTCCAGGAATTGCACCGTGAGCGCGATTTCCGGCAGCAGGATCAGCACCTGCTTGGCTTGCGCCAGCGCCGTCGCCACCGCCTCGAAATAGACTTCGGTCTTGCCGGAACCGGTGACGCCATCCAGCAGATGAACCGAGAATTTTTTCTCCGCCACGCCGGAGCGCAACGCGTCAGCCGCGGCCTGCTGATCCGGATTCAAGGTCGTTGCGGCAAAGTCGGGATCGGGCGGCTGGAACGGCGCAAACTCCGGCAGCTCGGTCGGCACCAGGGCACCGGCCTGGATCAATCCGCGCACCACCGCGGCGGAAACATTGGCATCCTCCGCCAGGCCCGAAACGCTGCGCGCCAGGCCGTCGCCCGCCACCTCCAGCGTCCGGCTCCGCGCCGCCGACATGCGCGGCGGTGTCACACTTCCCTTAACATAAGCAATGCGCCGGGCTTCCGGCTCGAAGGCGCCGCGCGAACGCAAAGCCATGGCCAGAATTGCGCCGGGCGGGTTGAGGGTGTAGTCAGCGACCCAGTCAATAAAATCACACAGTTTCGGCGGCAGGCTGGGCGCGCCATCCAAAGGTTCGGCCAGCTTGAGGCGGTTGTCGCCCACCGTGCCCTCGGCGGTGCCCCACACCACGCCCAGCACTTCGCGGTTTCCCAGCGGCGCAGCAACCAGAGCGCCCCGCCCGGCGTTCAAACCGGCAGGCAGCTTGTAGTCATAGGCGCCGGCCAGAGGCAGCGGCAGCAGGACGCCGACAACCGGTTTGGCAAGGATTTCAGGCGGCGGCGCGGGGTTTAAGCGTGGCCGGATCATGGGCTACACTTCGCCCCGCCAAACTCCCAGGTCAATAAAAAGGTCTTTCGCCCCATGAAAATCTTCCTCGACACC
>CAYQZM010000085.1:0-67177 GCA_964421935.1 uncultured Rhizobium sp.
CCTTATTTGCTTAGATACACCGGGTTGGCGATTTCCGAATAGCCAAGCCGGACGCCCGATGTCCGGCCAGCCTTGACGCCCAGATGCACGCCCATAAGGCCATCATTTTTCACCATGCGGCCGAACGGCGCTATTTGCAGCGAAAAATCGATGTCTTCCTGCCACCCATATAAAGGCAAGTTTTCGTCAAACCTCAGCCGGTGGTCACGGATGTGCTGCATCCGGTAGCTCATGTTACAGCCGTACAGCCCGTGCACCGGTTTCAGAACATCCGACCCTTTGCGCACGTTGCCCTGAACGATTTTTAGCCCCTGCTCGATGGTCAATCCGGGTCCCGTCACATCATCGGCCAGCATGAAGCCGGTGGCGGCAACGACGTCCGGATTGTTCAGGAAGGTCTTTTCGAGCTCCTGCAGATAATGCGATTCGGCAATGAAATCGTCATCGAAAAACACGATCAGATCGCAGTCGGCAGCTTTCGCCAGGATTGCGTTGCGCTGCGCGCAAAGGCCGACAGGGCCGCTGGTCACAACGACGGGAAAGGGAAAATCGGGGAAATCGCGGTCGCTTAGCTTGTCGGAGACGAGGGGACATGCCACCAAAAGATCGGGCAGCCTGGTCTGATTGCGCAAAAAACCGATCGTTTGCTGGACGACCTCTCGTCGGCCAGCCGTCGCGATACCGACTGCGATCTTCAAGCGTGAAGGAGCCATGCTATCCCACTCGGCGAATTTGGTTTTCCGAGGATCACATCGACGCCCCCAGAAACCACACTGTAAAACGCTGCTGCTCTATGCAAGGTTAATTTGAGCGCTGAGGATGCCGCTTGGTATGGTCTTGTAAGTTATTGAAAATAATGGGAAATGACCTTGGTTGGTTCGCCCGGAGCGGCCCGAAGGGATGCAAGACGCAAGGGTGGCGGCGGCGAAAGCCCACTTCTTCAACAAAACTTGTCGGACTCATGTTTTGATGTCCAAACATTGGCGGGTGCGCCAGCGATCGGAGTAACAAATGCGAGCCCCGTTGGTTCTGCTTGTCCTGTTAAGTGTCCTTTTGTCGTCCGGTTCCCAGATCATGCTGAAATACGGTATGACCCAGCCGGCGATGAAGATCGCCATGGCGGACAAGGCATCGCCGCTGGCCACGCTGCAGGCAATCGTAACATCGCCGGCGGTGCTGATGGGCATGGTCTGTTTTGGCCTTAGTGCCGTCGTCTGGCTCTTTGTCCTGGCGAAAATTCCACTATCGACGGCCTATCCATTCGTTGCGCTCGGTATCGCCATTACGGTTATTGGCGGCCGGTTTCTTTTTGCCGAGCCGGTTTCCATGTGGAAGCTGCTGGGGGTTGCCTTGGTGATCACGGGAGTCGTCTGCGTCGGGAGTTCTGGTTGACTGGTGCGGAAAATGCCACGGATGGCATGCGGTTCGTCCTGATCATGTCGACGCTTGGCCGGACTGATGACCTGGTCCGGTTCTTTGACAGCCTGTGCATGCAAGGCGATTTCGGGTGCAAGATCTATCTTTGCGACCAGAACGAAGATGAGCGGCTGGCGCCGATCGTTTCGGCCTACTCCGATCGCTTGTCGATCCGTGTGGTGCGATCCGAGCGTGGCCTTTCGCGGGGCCGCAATGCCGCTTTGGCCGCGGCCCTCGCCGAGCTCGATCCTGAAGAGGCTGAGAAGAATTGCATCATCGCCTTTCCCGACGATGATTGCTGGTATCCCCGCGACGTGTTCTCAAAAGTAGCGGCGTTTTTCTCCAGCCGGGCCGAGATTTCAGGCGTTACGGCCCGATCCGTGAATGAAAAAGGTGTCCCGAGTGCCGCAAGCAGTCCCGATGCGCCCAAGGAATTGACGGCCCGCAACCTGTTTCGCGGCAGCATGGGAATCTCGTATTGCATCTTTCTGCGATTCAAGGTGGTGCAAAGCGTCGGATTGTTTGATGAAACGTTAGGTGTCGGGTCGGGTACGCCTTGGGGTGCCGGAGAAGAAAGCGACTATCTGCTGCGGGCCATGCGGCAAGGCGCGCGCCTCTGTTATGAACCGGATATCCTCGTCCATCATCCGGACAAGGCCGCCATATCGGATTCGTCCCGCTTTCTGGCCTATGCCCGTGGCCATGGCCGGGTGCTTCGGCTCAACGGCTATTCCTGGGCAACGGTCGCAAAGGATGTCTTTGTGGCGCTGGCGGCATTCACCGTCAAAAGCGCTTTGAAGCGGCATATCATGTATCCCTATTTGTATCGGGCATGGGGTTACATCGCGGGCTACAGCGCACCGGTATCTTGAGTTTGCCAGCCAAGGCTGGTGATGCGGGCGGGCGGAAGGGGAAAGCAGTGACAGTGTTTGGCGCAACCGAGAATCGTGCTGCGAACGAGACCGGCCGCGTCTGGATCTCGCGTCTGATCTTCTGGCTGGTTATCGCGGCGGGTGCGGCCCTTTCCGTGCGCGTTGTCCTGAGAGCCAAATTCTCAGGCGCGGATTCCTGGTCCCCGATGACCCAGGCGCTTGATTTCCTGCATCGTTTTCCCGATCAGCGCATCTATGAAACCCTCTTCTTTTCGCGCCATGTGAAATTCCAATATCCCTTGTCGTCCCTGCTGACGCTGGACTTCGGGCGGCTTCTGGGTGTCAGCCAGATCTGGCAGTACAATCTGGCAAACGCGTTTGTCTTGATCCTGACCGGTGTTCTGTTCGCCCTTTTCGTGCGAAAGCTGTTCGGGGATGTCAGTTATCGCGGAATTCGAGTACCTGTTGCCGCGGCCGCTTACATCGTCGCGCTGCGCTTCTATCCGGACAATCTCGCGTTCGAGATTGGCCAGATGCAATTGGCGCTTGGGTTGTTATTCCTGGCGGCCTGTTACGCCAAACTGAACAACAGGCCCGGGTTGGCAGGTGGTCTGGTCGGCCTGGCGGCGATGACAAAGCCTCAATTTCTGCCTCTTGCTTTGTTGGCCATTTTCCGGCGCGATTGGCGTTTCACCATCAGCCTTCTTGCCGTCGCGATTGTGCTGACGGCTTTGTCGGTGCTGCTGTACGGCTGGTATAACCATCTCGACTATCTCAAGGTGTTGAGCTTTCTATCGCGGCGCGGCGAATATCAGCACCTCAATCAGTCGATTGGAGGTCTGCTTGACCGCTGGCTGTATCATGGCCCTTCGCTCGACCGGGATCCTTTGGGGGCCATTCCGCAATCCGCGTTTCCTCCTTACATTCCCGCGGTCTATTTCACGGTCCTTGCGACCAGCATTATATTTTTCATTCTTCCCTTCGCGGTGAAGGTCAAAGGTGAGGACGCGATATCCGAACTGATCGGCTTTTGCATGGCCGCCACCCTGTTTACAATGGCGTCGCCGATTGCCTGGGTCCACCATTTCAATGTCCTGCTTCCGGGTTATGCCGTGGCGATCAAAGCGGCGCTCGATCGCTGGCAGGGTGGGCGCCGGTACTTTTCGCTATGTTTGATCGGACTATCGGCGGTCCTGGTTGGATATCCCGTTGTTCCCGCAAGCGCGGTTACCGATCCTGCCCGCAACCTTTTGCAGTCCCATGTGCTGTTTGGGGCCTGCATACTCGTCGTGGTATTCCTGCAGGAAGCGTTCGTGGCCCCGCGCCAGAGCAGAGCATCGGCCTGATCTCTGTGCAGCCGTTCAGGAAACGCTGAATATGCACAGACGTTCGCTGGCATATTGCAGCGCTCCGGGCTTGCCCGCCGAGCACACGTCTATGATGTAGGTGATCCCATTTCTTCTCGCGTAGGCGGCTTCTTTGCCCGGATCGGTCAAACGATTGACCTCCACGACTTTTCGGCGCCATTCGTCATGATAGGATGGGAACCACATCACGGCGGCTCCATTGCGGAAGTCCACCCATACGCGCCTCTGGGCGGAATATTGGAAGGTTCCAGCATTGAGAATCGCCGCGTCCTGAACTGATCCGGGTTCGGTCCGGCCGACAGCACCGCGGAAATACCAGGTCGGCATCAAAAATACAGAGTCAGGCGCCGTGTGCTCTCTTGCCCAATGCCCCGCCCGGTCCCATTCGGCAATCCAGTTGATGGCACGCAGATTGGTGGCCCAGTTGCTGGCGGTGATGACGCCCAGCCCGATGACAATCAAGAAAATGGCGATCAATCGGGGAAGCTTTGTGTCACGCAGACGCACGAACGGCAGGAGAGCGGGAAGATTCGGACGCGTCGAGAGAAACAACAGGCCACATGCGATGGCCAGATGAAAGACCGGTTGGAAGGTCGTGGTGCGCATCGGCACGCAGAGCACGACCGCCAGGACCGGGCCTAATGCCCGGGACCAGGCCGGCTGATCGCTGAACCACCATTTCACCGTGACGGTCATCGCGGCCAGCACGCCCAAAAGCTGCAAGATTGTACTGTCCCGAAGCAGATGCAGGTTGAGGATGGTGGGGCTGTGTGTAAAGGCCGGCAGGACTATGCCAACAACGTAAAGACCCAGGAGACCCGCGAACCCGGCCGCGAACGGTCGCCCAGGGCGGCCCAGAATGGCAAAGGACCCGAAGCCGAGCACTATGAGAAGGAAGAGGTTGAGCTTATCGGAAAGCGGCGTGTCGTGGAAAATGAAGTGATAGGGCCAGAACTCTTCGAGAAACGCGACATAGTCGAAATCTAGCGGCTTTCCGAAATCCGGATTGTGCAAAATGTTCAGCAAGACGGGCGCCGCCAGAAGAATCGCCGGTATGGCGCCGATCGCTATGCGTTTGACCAGCGTCCCGATCTGGAGCTGGCCCTGCGCCAGCAAGACACCGACAACCGCGGCGGCCATGACGCCATCCCATACGGCAATGAAGGCGTTATCAAAGAATATGAGACCTTCCAACACGCAGGCCAGGACCAGATGTTGGCGTATCAGGGCAAAGAGGAAGACCAGTGTCAGGCCGTTCGCCAGCTCCGAATGCGTAAAATAGTTTATGAACAGGCCGCCATCGCCGGCCCATGACTGCCCGCGCAGGAGAGAGGTCGCACAAAGTAGAAAGGCAAGCAGGATCTGTTCCCTGCGAGCGGTTGCGCCTAGAAGGCCGGCGCAGAGGCCGAAGCCAAGAAATGCGAGCCAGCGCGACAGAAAACCGAAAACCAGGGACAGCGCGGAAACAGGGACGTAATTGGCCAGCCCGCTCAGAAGCATCCAGGGGCCGGACGCGTAATGGCGCAGCGACTGGATGAAGGTGTCGTGGGCGAATTGCGGGAGATCGTACAGCGCGCCCAATATCGGGAGAAAATAAAGGTCGTTTCTGACACCGACCAGGCAACCAGTGACGATCAACGACGCCAGGGCGCCTACCGCCGAAATCGCCAACACGGTCCTGAAATCGGGCTGTGTTAACGGCCCTTTTGCGTCCACCGTATGGTTCTGCATTGCGCTACGCCCTAGCTCGCTGCAATTACTATGGCGAACAGACAGACGCCGCAAACCAGGCTGTTTCTATCGCGTATGGCGAAGATAATCGGATCGTCGTCAATGGCCCTGCGGTGCGCAAGAACGACGATGCGGCTCAGCCAGTACAGCAATACCGGGCATATCAGCCAGAGCATTTCCGGCCGCCGGTAAACTCCCTGCACGGCAAACGAGGAAACGTATAAGGCGAAAATTGTAACAGCGTTCAATCCGCTCGCCGCCGCGAGCGCGCCGACGATCGGCAAATCGACCAGGCGGTAGTTGCGGCTCGTGGGATCCGGCAGATCCTTGTCGATACGCATGGCCAGCTCGATATAACGCTTCACCAAAGCCAGGCATGTGAATACCAGCATCGAGAAGGCGAGCAGCCATTCAGAAGGCGTGACCGCAATGGCGATGGCGCCCGCGATAACTCTGACAGTGTACAAAGAGGCCAGGGTCACGACGTCCACGATCAGCTTTCGCTTGAAGCTGAAGGAATAGGTCAATGTGAGAATGAAGTAGACGGCGAGGGCGCCAACAAGCAGAGTCGAAACCAAAGCGGCAGTGACAAAAGCCGCAGCCAGCAGTGCAGGGACGACAAACAAGGCATAAACAAGCGGTATCGTGCCGGATGCAAAAGGGCGGTTGCATTTTGTCGGGTGCTTTCGATCATCGGCCAGATCGACCAGATCGTTCAGCAGATAGACTGACGAAGCGCAAAGCGAAAAGGCGATGAAGGCGGCAAGCGCGGCGAGAAAGGCGTGCGGCGAGTAGGCATGCGCCGTCAGCATGGCAACGAATACAAGCGCGTTTTTGGCGTATTGGTGGACTCGCAAGGCCTTGCGCCACACTTTCAGCGTCACGCGCGGCCTTTGCAACCGTTCCACAGGTACCTGTAGGTCTTGCGTCTTTCGCACCAGGTGTTCGGAGTTGCTGACGACGTAAGCCTTCCTTGCATGCGCCCAGATCGGGAGATCAGCGCTCCGGTCGCCGACATAGTCGAAACCGCCCTCTCCAAACGTGTCGATCAAAAGCCTCGCCTTCGTTGCTCCTGAAAGATTTCGGACACCATCTGAAGCAAACACGCCGTCGAATAAGCCAACCTGCTCGGCAAGCTTGTCGGCATGGCGCCGGTCACTTGCAGTGGCGAGATACACCTTTCTTCCCGCATCTCTCGCGGCTCGAATCAGCTGAAGCACGTCGTTGTTATAGGGCAATGTCGCGTAATCGATGGCCGCGACGCTGCCAAGATAGGCTTTGAGCTGCGCTTTGCCGCGCAGGAGCGACCCGATCACCGAACAATGGTGAACAGGCCCCTTTGTCATCGTGGCGAAGTAGCTCTCGTAGAGGAGATCGGTCCGGATAAGTGTCCCGTCCAGGTCCACCACCAAGGGAAATTGGTCCGGCTTCGAAGGCTTTGCAGTAGCGGAGAGCGAAGAAGCCGATATTGTTTCTGCCGTCATTGTCACGCTACCGGCAGAGTGGACGCATCGGAAGCTTGGTTCGCACGGCCATGCCAAAGCGGAAGGCCGCCGATCTCCGTAAGGGCGCTGTTAACCGAAGCATGCAAGATCGCTTTCTAGAAGCCCATTTTCAGGATGCAGATCGCACAGACCCGCACGATCGCGCCCAGCCCGTATACGTCCAGTACCACCAATAAGTTAAAAGACGTTTTCCCCCATGGAACCTGATACTTGCACCCGAATCATCATTTTACAACCCCTGGGGGTACATCGTGGCCAGGAACAACGGCTATTGCGCGGATCGGGGTTGTGTCATGCCATATGACTGTTGCGTCAGTGCTGCGCCAGAGCACCCGCTTTGCAGCGTCGTGTGATCTTGAGCGCTACAGTTCACCATAATAAGGGTAATGGATTCCAAAGGGCTGTGCGATGAGTCTCGGTTTTGCTGGTATAGTGGCCGCCATAACCGGTCTTTCCGTTCGCGCCGCCAATCAGGTCGTCATTTTCGGCGTAACGCTGGTCGCAGCGCATTTTCTTACGCCGGCTGATTTCGGAATTTTCGCGATAGCCTCCGCCGCGATCGCCCTCATTCGTACACTGATGTACACGGGCGCGTTCGAATATCTGCTCAAGGCTCAGCCGGGCGAGGAATATCCAACCGAGTGCCTTCTGATAAATATAGCGCTCGCGTTCGGATTGAGCGCGATATTGCTGGCCTTGGCGCCGGCAGCGAAATTCGCGTTCGGAACGCCCGAGGTCGGCCGGATGCTCATATTCATGGCGCCCTCGAACTTGATGTCCGCTTTTGCGGCTTGGCAGGAATCCCAAATCCTTCGGGCCAAGAGGATCCAAGCCTATTACGTCATCACGGCCGTGTCTGAGGCAGTGGCCGGCTTGGGCGCCGTTGGCTTATTGATCGGCCATTTTGGTTTGATGGCGCTGGTTGGCCAGATCTACCTCCGCGTGGCGGTTTTGTTTCTCTCGTACCTCGTGCTTCAGAAGCCTTATTGGTCCCGCTCGATCGAACGGCATAAGCTGGTCGACATCTTCAAATGGTCTTCCAGCCGGTACGGCAGTACTTTCGTTAACTTCATGGCTTCCTACGGGGCCGATTTCTTCCTGGGCGCCGTTCTTTCGCCCGCCGCTACCGGGATATATCGCGCCAGCAACCGCGTGGCCACGGCCGTGGCCGACATCTTCTCGCATCCGACGCAGATTCTGGGTGCCGCGATTTTTTCGAGGTTTGCGTCGCACCGCCAATCTCCCAAGGACATATGGCCTCGTATCGCAGGCGCTTCCGCTTTTCTTGGCTGGTCCGCCCTGGCAGGACTTGCCGCGATTGCGGACCGCGCCGTTCCGATCATTCTGGGAGCGCAATGGAAGGGCAGCGGCCTGATCATTGCCATTCTGTGCGGGGCGCGTGCGCTCTCTCTTCTGGATGCGGTTACCGTCCCCCTTCTGGTGGCTTTTGATAAATCGCGGTCAGTGTTCAACATCCAGCTGGTCACCGCCCTGTGCTCGGTACCGCTATTATGGCTGGCCGCCCGCTTTGGTGTGGCCGCGACTGCAGGCGGCGCGGTGATGATGTCGCTGTTTGGCAGCTTATGTTATACACGCGTATGCTTGCGCACCTTCCCAGGCTCGGCCGACCGGCTTTGGCAGGTCGTTCCGATCGCCTTGTTGCCGCCGGTTGTCACTTATTTTGGCGCCTGGGCGTTCTTGTTTGCCGGCCCCAAAATGACTGACAGACATGCCGTGCTCTTGGCAGTTATCGCGGGAATAACTGCGTGGCTGCTTGCCACGGCGGTTCTGCGCCGCTCGGCGATGGATGCGCTGCACGCGCTTAACGCTTAATCCCGCCTGTTGCCCGGCTGGCTAACTGTCACCAACAAGATTGCCGGCCTTGTTCGGCAGCACCTGAAGATTGAAATGGGCTGCGGCCGGCGATCGCTGCGCCAGCAACTTCAGATCGGACGAGGCGATGCCGGCGAAAATGCCAAACAGCAAACCGGGATCTGGTGAGGGCAGGCTGAGCAGCGCCGGTACCAACATAAGAATGGCCGCCCAGCCAAATGCGGCGCGAATCCGCTGATCATCGCTGCCCTGAATCCGGTGGGTCAGGACTTTGGTCGGCTTCAATATCAGCCAAGTGGCGCCCAAGAACGTGATGATACCGGCCAGTCCCATTGAGCCTGCTATTGCAGACATAAGGCCGGAACTACGCAGGCTGCCGGCGCCCACGCCGACCCAGTTCGAGACCCAGAATGCGTGCCAGGCCCTGTGAGCCCAAAAAGTGCGCTGAATGCCGGACAGGCTATGGAGCTTGCCAAGTGTCATTTGTTGCAGAATGTCCAGCATGAGCGCGCTCATGGAGGGCACGAACACTTCAAGTGTAAGCAATATTGCGCCGCCCACTGATGCAATGAGGGCCAGGACCATCTTTTTGTTCAGCGGTAACCGCAGTGGTGTGAAAGTCATCCGCAGCAGAAGCAGCAACGCATAGACCGCGATACTGCCATAGGCGGTCGAGGAGGTCGTCAACAGGAGCATGATCAGCAGGGACAGGGACGTGATCCCCGTCCACCTTGGCATTTCCGCGCGCATCCACAGCTCCGTGTTGAGCACCATGAACGCAAACCCGTAAGCGGCATAAGAAGACGGCTCGGGGAAAATGCCCGCCACGCGCTGGACGCCGCCGACTTCCTGTACGAGTTGCAGGTAATTGGCATTGCGGAAGAAATCCAGGATCTCCCGCAGGCCGGCTTTACTCAGAATAATATCCAGGATGCCGAACAGGATGTGAGCCCAGCTCACGATTACGACGGTTCGCAGCAGAAGCCTCTTGTGGGGCTCGAGCCCGCCAGCGATCATGGCGCCCAAGAACCCGAGGAATGTCCCGAGCAGGTAAACGGCGGTCGTAATGTTCTGTGAGGAAAATTCCACGGGCGCGGTCCCGAAAAGACCGCCGCCGATGGCGCGCAATTGGGGAACATTGACGGCGTGGAAAAACAGGCGTGGCAGAAGGAACGCTGTTATCGCGCCGTAAATGCAATAGAAAGCCAGAAACGGATTTTGGATCAGCCCTTTTGCGATGACGGGGAAGCGCCCGGCGGGCGACATGAAAATCCTCAGCACCAGAAAAACAAGCGCCAGGCTGGCCGGAGCTATACCCGAACCCCCGAGCGATGTGAGAATTATTGCCGAGGCACCACCCAGCAATGAAGACACAAGCACGAGCCCAAGCATCATGGTGATGGAGCTCGGCATCATAAGGACAGCCGCTAGAACGATCAAATAGCCGAAGATCGTTACGGTCATTGGTGTTTTTGCGAAGTGCCGACGCTGCCAGAATGGCACGGCGGGAGCGGCAAGAGAAGAATTATCTCGCTGTGGTCAGGCACCGCTAGCCATCGTTCTCTCGACGATGCCCCTGAAGCCGGCGCGAAACCGCTCTTCCGAGAAAGTCTCGGCATGAGCCCGAATCACATGTCCCTCGAAGGTGGCTTCCTGCGCCTCAAATTCCAGTATCGTCTGCTTTAGCGCCGCGGCCGTCTGACTGAAAAAGAAAAGCCCGGTCTTGCCCGGCACGACTGTCTCAAGGGCGCCGCCGCGGCCAAAGGCCAGAACGGGGCGGCCGCACGCCATCGCTTCCAACGGAACGATGCCGAAATCCTCTTCGCCAGGAAACAGCAGGGCCCGGCAATTTGCGTAGAGATCCTGCATCTCGCTGTCGGACAGCCGGCCGGCAAATCTGACATTTGGGGACGCGATGGACCGCAATTTCGCCAATTCAGAGCCGCCGCCGGCAACCACCAGCGGACGATCGAGATCGCGAAAGGCTTCGACCGCGATGTCCGCGCGCTTGTAGGGAACGAGCTCGCTGAGAAGCAGATAGTAATCCCGCGAGGGGGCGGAAGACGGGCTGTAGCGGTTAAGATTGACCGGCGGATTCAAGATCTCCGATGTCCGGCCGTAGTACCGCTGGATTCGCTGAGCCACGAAACGGGAATTTGCGACAAAGGTGTCAACGCGGGCGGCGCTGGTGACATCCCATTGGCGCATCCGATGGGCTACGCGCGCGAACAGAGCTCGAGCTGGGCGCGGAAGTTCTTTCTTGTAGAGATGATAATGGTCCCAGATGTACCGCATCGGGGAGTGGCAATAGGTGATATGCTTGGCGTTCGGCGGGGGAATGACCCCCTTGGCGGGACCGGACTCGCTCGAAATGACGAGGTCATAGCCGGTGAGGTCCAGCTCTTCGAGCGCTCGCGGCATGAACATGAGGTATTTCTTGTACTGAGTCGCGGCGAATGGCAGGCGGCTGATTCCCGTACATTGAATTCTGTGCTGCAGAAGCTGGGCGGAAATACGGTCGCGGTCGATGACATGGGTGAAAATGTCGGCCTGCGGGAACAGCAATGCGAGCTGCTCCAGCACCCGTTCACCGCCCCGCATTCCGACAAGCCAATAATGAATAATTGCGACCCGCAAGGTTCACCGCCCAGAACAGCTTCCGGAATGATAGTCTTTCAGAGGTTTTTACTGGATTAACTCGAGGGGCGTCGCGCCCTGTCAGTGCGAGCCGTCCTGGCTGAGCACCGCGGGAATCGTCATGATAAGGATCGCCAGGTTCATGCGCGTGGACTGTCTCCGGGCATAAAGAACGTCGCATGCAACCCGACGCCGATAAGTGAGATTGTTGCGCCCACTGACTTGCCACATGCCGGTTATTCCGGGGCGGACCGCGCAGTAATGCTTGAGCCAGCGGCCATAGCGAGGCGCCTCGTCGAGAACAATCGGCCTTGGACCAACCAAGCTCATGTCCCCCCGCAAAACATTTATCAGCTGGGGCAGCTCATCCAGGCTTGATCTGCGCAGGAAGTGTCCGAGGCCAGTAATGCGGGGATCGTTGCGCAGCTTTTGATCCAGGGCCCATTCGGCGCGCGCATTGGCATCGGTGGCCAGTAGCTGATCCAGCCGCTTATCGGCATCCATGACCATGGTGCGGATCTTGAGGCAGGAGAACATGTTCCCGCCTTGCCCGATACGCCGGTGCACAAAGAAAACCGGCCCACCATCATAGAGCTTTACCAGAAGGGACAGGAAAAGGATGAGAGGGGCGGTGAAAATCAATAGCGCCAACGCGCCGATCACGTCGATCAAGCGCGTGAAGAAGCTGTTTTTCTTTTCCGGAAAAGGACCGACCAGCGGGTCGCGAACTTGAATGGTTGCAACGCGCGAAACTGCAACGTATCCGGGCGCTTCAATCGCTTCTCGTTGTGCCTGCCCCATGCCGCCCCTGATCGCTTTTACGCGCGTCGTTCAATATGCCTGTGAACGCAACAAAGTCCGATTCGCTGCAGCAATTGCCCTAACAAAGATACAACCACAGGCAGCACGCGAACTCAACGGAATGAAGTGTGCGTTCACAAAGTGTTCTTTTGGTATGGTTAATGCGGTCATAACTTTGACATAGTTTCCAGTGGGTTGCGAAGGTGACGGTTTGTCTCCCGAGACTTCGCACTCGCAGCATATGCGATGATATTGGGCGCGATTTCTTCGCTAACGAATTGGTAAGGGGTCTCCTTTCACTATCCTCGCGATAGGGGCCTCAGTGAAACCGAAAGCACGTAGTCTTTGGAGGGCGAATCTCGGGACAATCCCAGAGATTTTCCTACTGCGACTTATTAGTCGCAGCTCCAGCACCACCGCTGCCCGTACTTCGGAAAAATGGTCCCCGCGCAAGACCTTGGCGTTCATCGGGATTTCGTGCGGCGCTTTCTGGGCTTTGGTGATATATCTGGTCTGGGGATAAGTTCCCAAATTGCTCCGGGCTTGTCGCGGCCAATCTGCGATTAAGCTAAATAATAGAATCTGGGACGATGCGTTTGTCTTTCAGCACGTTCACGCCGATCGGACTTGCGTTTGGCATCGTGGTGTCAGCGCTTTTTTCGATTCCCGCGGTTGCCCAAGATGCGGCGCCGCCATCAAGCTTCATTGCTGCGGGCAATGTCGCTGAGCCTCCCGAAGGCTATCTCGATTTCTGCGTTCGACATTCAGATCAATGCGCGCGCACCGGCGTCGCGCTGGCTGCGGCGGGCAAGTCTCAGGCGGTAGCGATATCAGCGGTGGACGATACCGTGCATCCGGCGTCGACTTCGTCCGTCATTTCCGGACAAGGGTTCGATTGGCACGGTGTATTTGCAGCAGCCGCAATAGACAGGCCCGCCGGTCCGCAGCGCCAGTTCGCGAGCATCGCTGGCCGTGTGCCGGCGAACCCGGATTTTCCTGCCATGACGACCGCGTTCTGGAAGCAGCTGGAAACCGTCAACCGGACTGTGAATGCTGGTGTGCGCTCTGTTTCAGACCGCACGCATTACGGCACGGAAGATTTTTGGGAGCTGCCATTCCAGGGTGGCGGTAATGCCGGCGACTGCGAAGATTATGTTTTGCAGAAGCGCCAGATGTTGCTTGCCCATGGAATTCCAATGACCGCGCTATCGATCGCGCTCGTCAGGGCCTCTTGGGGCGAAGAGCACGCCGTGCTGCTGGTTCATAGCGCCCAGGGCGACTATGTTCTGGACAATCTGACACCCTGGATAAAGCCCTGGTCCGAGGTTTCTTACAGCTGGATCAAATGGCAGTCTGCCAACAATCCTGAGATCTGGGTGCGGCCGCCGGTGCGCTAGCCTTTCGGGTACGCATTTGAAAGGCTGTTTTTCCTTGTTGCCCTCCATGCCGTGAGTTTGTAAGTGCAGAAGCAGGCCGTGGCATTGAATGGCAGGTTTCTCGCAGCGCCCGCCACCGGCGTACAGCGCGTTGCCGAAGAGCTGATCAAACAGCTCGATATCTTGCTGGATGAAACGCCTTCCACGACACGTTGGACCTTGTTCGTGCCCGCAAACGCCAAACGGCGGCTGCCCCTCAAAAATATCGCGATACATCAGAGCAGTGGGGTCGGCGGCCAACTTTGGGAGCAGCTTGAGCTGCCCAAGCTTGCTCGTGGCCAGCTCCTGGTGAGCCTTTGCAATCAGGCGCCGCTTCTGCAGAAGGGGGGCCTGCTCATGATCCATGATGCACAAGCCTTCATTTCACCCGAATCCTATTCCCTGCCGTTTCGCTTCTGGTATGGCTTCGGCGTGCCCAGGATGGGGGCAAAGGCAGATCGTATCCTGACGGTCTCCAATTACTCTCGGGACAAGCTGGTCGAATACAGAATCGCTACGCCCTCAAAAACCATGGTCATCTACAACGGCATCGATCATGTTTCTCTGATTGAAGCTGACGGCGGCGCGCTGCAGAAATTCGGGCTTTCATTCCAGAGCTATGTCGTCGCCCTTTCCAACACTCAAAAGCACAAAAATATTCCGTTGCTTTTCGAAATCTTTCGCCAACCGGCAAAGCGGCATCTGAAGCTCGTTCTTGTTGGCTCAGCCTCGAAGGAAGATTTCGTAGAAAGGGGTCTAAATCCGCCTGACAACGCTATTTTTTGCGGCATAGTCTCGGACGCCGAATTGCGGTCCCTGTATGAGGGCGCCCTTTGCCTGGCCTTTCCATCCACGACAGAGGGCTTTGGACTGCCGCCGCTCGAGGCCATGCTGTTGGGCTGTCCGGCGGTCGTCGCGCCGCGGGGCGCGCTTCCTGAGGTGTGTGATGACGCCGCGCTTTACGCCGACCCTGACGACCCCGCCAAATGGAGCGAGGCCCTGGATCTCTTGCAGCGGGATCCGGCAGCGAGGGAGAGTTTTGTCAGGAAAGGCCTGGAGCGGGCGGCCGCCTTCAAATGGAGCACGAGCGCCCGGCAACTGATGGCGCTCGTCGAAGAGCTTTCAGCGAATGGTTAGCATGAGCAGAAAGCGCTCAGAATACCGGCAAATTGCCCATAATAAATCTTATACGTGAAAATCGGGCCATAGTGTACGTGACGTACCCTGTTTAGAGGGATTCTAACCCCCACTTTCCAGGTTGTGCGCCAAGGCCACCGGGTGGCCCCGGAGTGCTATCGCCCCATTTTTGTATCTGGGGCCGCCGGCTAGGAACGCCCAATGGGCGAAAGCACAGACCCGACGACTATTTTCGTGGAAGCTGAGCGTCTAGCCGCGGCAGTTTCCCTCCTCGCGCGCTTCGATCCAGAGCGTCACAATCCAAAGGATTACGTTCTGATCATTGCCGAAGCCATTCAGGCGGGGGTCCGCTTTCGGCGTCGTAGTGAATAAACCTGCCGTATCTACTCCGCATGTGCCCGTCGAAATGGCCGACCGGATCGATACCTATTCGAGAGCATCGACATAGTTTCTTTTCAAGCGCAGCCAACTGAGCAATTTTCATGGGCGCTTTTGGATCGGTAGTTTTTCTCGCGCCTGGTTCTACGGATCTAGTCCGTGTAGTGGCACGCCAACCCCACATGCCATGCATGGCATGGTTCCGATGCAGCTTCGTTTCATGGATTAGGTCGCAAAACGCCTGAATTTTGGCTTCTAAATCTTTATCTTTGAGGCGCTTCTTTGCCTCAGCAATATACAACGCTTTCGAGCCAATTGGCTTTTCCGTTACCTGCAGTATTTCAAGCTCTTTCCATGTGAGGCCCGACACACGGCAAAGCAGTCTCTCTACGAAGTGTTCGTTTTGGCCCCACAGGACCACGATGCGCCCGAGGCGTGCGTGTTCTTTGTCAGTAAGTGGTGATATGTAACCCGGTATCAATTCCCAAGGGTCGTTTGCCATGCCCAAGCCTCCCGACAATTCCCGCGATGCTGTCCTAGCCAGGATGCTGAAAACCCCGCCCAAGCCCTTCACGCCCAAAGCTAAGAAGAGCGCGAGTCCAGTAAAAGCCAAAGGGCAAAAGGCGAAGAGCTAGATCACTTCCGCTTATACCGAGCGCGACGGGCCGCCACGTGGCCCCGCAGAATCTGACGCACCGTGCTCAACGCGGCTAGTTCAAACAAAAAACCCCGCCGGCTTTCACCGACGGGGCACTACAAAAATGGGGCTTCGCGTAGGCTTTCGAAGGTGCGAAACCGGTGGCGTTATAGCGCTCAGTGCGCAACGGTGCAAAAGGTTCTCAGGTGCAAGGTTAACGCCAGACATTTCTCCGGTCCGCTTAGTTAACGCGAGCAAGCCCTGTTTCCCCAAAACTTCTTCCAGGGCGGAAAGGCGTGACCTGATATCCCCTAGCCTTACGCCAGCGGATGAAATCCAGCGTGATCTGACGAACCGTCTTAGGCTGCGTCAGTCCGCCGATACGTCAAACGCTTTCCGCGGATGCCCGCTAACGCCTTCACGGCGCGCATGTCGTCAGTAATGCCCAGCTTGGCGCGGTTGTTCAAGCGGAAATCGAATTCCGCCAGATAGCGCGGCAGATGCAGCTTGCTCATGTGCTGATAGGTGCCGACCAGACCGCGCTTGAAGATGCTGAAATACCCCTCGGCACTATTCACATGGACGGTCTCGGCCAGCTTGCCAGGGCGACAGAACTGTTTGTTGCGATCCACCGCCTCATGCGTGAGGTTGAATTTGCTGTATTTGTAATGCTTCGCGCCGTCGGTGTGCAGAGTGCTCGCGGGATCAACTTCGCTGTAGAGCGCGGCGTGAATGTCCATGCTGATAGGACGATCAGCACCAGTTATCTTGCGCGAGCGCACCTTGCCACCGCGCTCGATCAGCGAGACGAATTTCAGATTGTGCTTGCGGCCCTTGGAGCGGGACTTAGGCGATTTGCCCAATTCGGTCTCGTCAGCCTCAACAACCTGCCCCTCACCGCCCAGCGGTCCCTCAGAGTCTTCCACCGGCACAAAAGCCTCGCGGATACGATGCGCCAGAAACCATGCGGTCTTGTATGTCACGCCCAACATGCGATGGAGTTGGTGGCTGCTGATGCCCTTCTTGGAGGACGTGAGCAGTTCTGTAGCCAAGAGCCACTTCGTCAGGGGATCTTGCTGCGCTCAAAGACCGTGCCCACGGTGACGCTGAAAGGCTTCTGGCAGGGGCGGCACTTCCAGACGCCAGGGCGCGTCGATTTACCCTGCAAAAGGGTGGCTTCGTTTATTGCGCCACAGTGCGGGCAAACGGGGCCTTCCGGCCACTGGATGCGCTCCAAATGCTCGCGGGCGGCGTTCTGGTCGGTATAGATTTTAGCCTTTAAATTCAGCGTCATAACGGCCAGTCCCAAGAACATGATGGGATACGAGCTGCAACCGCTCAGTACGCCAAGTATATAATCGCCGAAAATCTTGGTTAGCGGTCCTTGATTGAGCTGTGTGGCATGGTTCCTGCGTAAGTTCCTGTTATGGAAGAACTTACGCCCGAATTGGAACGCCGCATTCAGGTCGAGGAACTCTGGGGTCGACGTATCGTCCTGGAAGACACGAAGAATGCATGGCGATTCCGGGAATATCAGTCCCGCCGGTTTATATGCCTCCTTCGCGGAGAAGAAACCGAAGGCCGAGCGGTTGCCGGCGCACCTTCGGTAAGCCGGCCCAAGGTGGCGCCATCTGCTCGAAACGCGACAGTTTTCAACCTTCGCCAGTCAGCCGTCATAGTGGGGATCGCATTGCTCGCCGGCCTGATGGCCCAGGCGGACGGTAAGTTTGCCATTTGGCACACGAAATCGTCTGTCGCAAAAACCGCTATGGCCTCTGATCTGAGTAAAGCGCGGACACAAGCGCGGTCGGGGATTGAACAGGGATCCTGGAATCGCCCTGCCGAAATACATGCTTCCAAGTTGCGGCCCCTGGATGCCGACTTGAAGAAGATATTCGGATCCTCTCTGTGAGAACTCGTCGGCCGCACGTGTGATCCACGCGCTGGCGGCTACGACATGCCCGAACCCGCCTCAGTCTAAGGACGGGCCGGCGACGGAAAAAAGACGTCTGTCCTTCCCGTCAGCCGATAGACCAAAAGCCCTACCCATTCATGGGCGGCTCTGTCCATCATCGACAGGTCGTCCGACAGATGAGTGTCGAAGTCATTGTCTGATTTGTAAGCGACGGGCACGGGTATCACGGGCCAGCCGGCCTTCGAAAAAATCCCGACCGAGCGCGGAACGGCGATCGCCGATTGCACGAGAAGCCAGACCTGGCCCTTGCGCGGTTTGACGAGCGCTTTGCTGTTTTCGATATTTTCAAAGGTATTCCGGGATTTTCCTTCGAAGATGATGCGTCGAACATCCAGGCCCTGCTGCTCAAAGAACAGGCTTGCGGCCTTTGCTTCCGTATATTGCCAGTCCGCATCTAGCATTCCCGATCCTCCACTGAAGACCAGTTGGGCAGACGGATAGATTTTGGCGAGCCGGACAAACTCCGTCATTCTTTCCGCATCTGCCGTCAGGGCAGGAAGATGCCGCGTCAAGGTGGCGAACGGTTCTATCGCACCGCCGAGAACGATAATCCCGTCGACATTGGCGGGAAGCGAAGTGGGCCTGGGAAAGCGATGCTCGAGTGGAGATGAGACCCAGGATCCCATCGGCGGAATGATCACCACCGCAAATCCGATCGCTGCGATGGATGTCAGCCAAAGACCAAAACGCCGCGTCCGCAAAAACCAGGAGAGAAAAACCCCGGCGAACAGAATGTATAGCAGCAGATCGCCAGGTCGCGTGAGCGCCTGGAGGATCTTCGAGGCTGCAAAGAACATCTCAATCCTCTAATCACATGACGAAACGAATGAATGAACCGAACCGAGCCGTACGCGACCGGCATATCCTTACTTCACCTGTACAAGTGTCATTGTGACATGTGAGCCATAGCCCGGATCGAAGCCGGAAAGCGTGTCAAAGCGCGAAAGATGGTAAATCGGACTCTGCTCGGCAACTGAGACGCAGCCTGCCAGCACTGGTGGTCCATCTGCTCAGCTAAGGCGCCGGCCAGCCAAGTTCGTCAAAGTGCTAGAGCGAATGGGCAATCAGACGAATGATCTCCACCCAAAAGATCGCGCACCCCGCGAATGCGACGCACCGGATGAATGGACCAAGCCAATGACGCTCGTATGACACATGGTCCTCGGACCGAGGACATGTCCCGCTATATTCCGCCGCCAACACGGTACCTCTCGACATCGCCCCCGAGGCCGATTTCTTAACCATAACAATAGTTAACGCCCCAGTGCAAACTAAGTTGTTGCTGCGGCGCAACTCGAGTTGGAACTCCTTTTAACTGCCGTTTTGACTGGGGTTTCCGCGTCCTGGCGCAATGCAGCCGTTTGAAATCTCCTGCCCTGTTAAGGTTTATTTTGGCGTTCTTACGCCGATGGAGGCAAATAGGCTTTAAGGTCACCGAATGCTTATCGGCGACAGTAAGCCGGGCGAGCGCGCGATCACCTTGCGGATCCATGCGCAACCCGATGGGCGTTTCCAAGTGCGAGACGGAGATTCCATTTTTGGAACGTCTCACAATGAAATGTTGGCGGTCTGGACCGCCGTCATGGCGGCCGATGAGCTGGCAAAGTTGGGGCATACGGTGCGCGTCGTGAGAACCGCGCGAGGCAAAGAGATCGAAGAATACGTCGTCCAGGGGCGGCGGCGGATCTAGCGAGTGGCATCGGCTCGCTGAAGGGAAACGCAGCTTCGAGAAGCCGGCAATGATTTTCGGCGGCCGCCTCATGATGGCGGCCGGGTATCCTGTGGGGCTGGGTGTCTTCGGAAAGCGAGAAATTCGAGACAGGGCGCCAAAGCCGCGTTGCGGACCCGGGCACCCTTGATCTGCCGGCCGCGGCGCTCCGACTTCGAAGACTGATGTCATGGGTTGCGGCGGGTGTCGAACGCAACCCGCTCATGCTCGCGGTGCCGGTCGCTGTAGCACTGGCATTTGGAATTTATTTTGCTGCCCGCTCGCGCGGCTATTTCTCGGATGAAGGTTCTTTTTGCACGATCGCACAAGGCATTCTCCACGGCAGGCTGCCCTATCGCGATCTGTTCAACGAGAAGCCGCCGCTGCAATATTTTTGGACGGCGGCGATCATGGCTGTCAGCCAGCCAACGCTTGCCGGCGCACGCCTGGCTTCGACCCTGGCGCTCATTCTGGTCTTTTCCTGCATTCTGCACCGCCCAGCCGAGCAGATCCGCTCGCCATTGTCGTTTCTGGCCTGGACGATTTTGGCATTTCTGATCGCGATGAACATGCTCGCCTTCAACAATACCGCGGAGTCCTCGCTGGCGGCCCTGTTCAGCTTGAATGCGCTGCTTTTGCACAGAGGTGCTTTGGCCGAGGCGCCTGCGAACAGGGTCGTTATCGCCCAGGGCTTTTTATCCGGCATCAGCATCGGCTTCAGGCAAGCGGCGATTCTGCCCGCGTTGTTGCTGATGTTTCCGCCAAATCGAAAATTCTCGAAGAAGGCCTACTGCTTGGGCCTGGTAGCCGGTCTGCTTTGTTGGCTTGCGCCCCTGTATGCGCTTGGTATCGGAAGCGAGTTTTTCAGCTCAACGGTCGGCTTTCAGCTCACCAATCCGGGGGTTTTGGCCTATCTGCGAGGCCCGGCGCTGGCCGACGCGATGACCGGCCTTCTTTGGCTTCTTTGTCTGGGCTGGCTGATAAGCTTGCGGAAAAATGACAAGGGCATGCTTTGGCTGGTCTTCTGGGTTACGGCCATGTCGGTGTCGGCCTTCTTTCGGATGGATGGCTTCCGGCTATGGCCCTCGGTGGCAGCAGCACTGGTCTTAATTTCACAGGAAGAGCCGGAAGAGAATCTCGTCTCCCGGATTGTCCCCCTTGCGATAGCCTCCGCCGCTCTGTTGGCTTTGGTTGGGTTTCATCCCAAAAGGTCCTCCGTCTATACGGATCTTGCAAGCGCGATCACGCAGGTGACCACTCCCCGCGACCGGATATGGGTCGGCCCATTCCATCCCTTGTCCTATTGCCTCGCCGGGCGCCAACCGGCTTCACGATATTATTTCATTCTGCCTTGGACGGCCAAAGCCAGGGTCCGTCGGCAGATCGTCGCGGATATTGGGAGGACGCAGCCGCAGCTTATCATTCTCAATGAGCGCGATCCACCCAGCGTGGCGCAACTGATGCCGCAGCTCCTTCGGATCGTTGCAACGCGCTACCATGTCATCCGCACGTATGGGAGCTTGGTTTTCTACCAGCGCAATAGCCTTGGAGGGTGACAAAGCGCCGAAGCCGGTCGCGTTCGGAAACCCGGTCAATCGATGACCTCGATAATCATTGCATGATCGCTTATCACAAGCGGCAATGATCTGACGTCTTTGTAAGTGCGAACGGGATCAGTTGTTGCGGTGACGTCATAGATCTTAATATTTTTGTGAGGCGCGCCGAAATTGAGCACGATCTCGTTGGACTGGTCGACGGCCTCTCCCCAAATCACGAGTTCAAACGCTCCATTTCCTTTCTGGAGCAGCAGGTCATGCACCGTGGCTGGCACGTTCGGTATCGAATAGTCCAGCCGTCCCGGAGCCATCCCGCTGCTTTTGTCGGCAAGGATCGTTGTCAGATTGTGGATGTAGGTTGCTGACAGTTTCGGCACATACTGGGCGGTGTAGAGCCCCTGCTCTCCTTCGCCTCCTTCGCCGTCGACAAGCTCGTAGATGAAGGTATAGCTCCAGCCGCGCTTGAACTGGGACAGATAGGTATTGACGAGCACTTTTCCCTGTACGGGCTGTCCACCCGGATTTGCGCGCGTGTCCCAGCCTGTTTCCGTCGTCACACGCGGCAGGGTGGTCAGGTCGGCTGCGGAATAGCCTTTGAAGCCGCTCTGCCAAGTGTGTCCATATTCCCCATAGAGACCATCCCAAGCGTCATCGAGCGTCGGATCGGCGGCTTGCCAAGCTTGATTGTCTGTGTAGAGGCTGCGCTTTGTGCTGCTGACATAGTTGTGTACGTTTGCGTAATCCGCATATTGGGTTCCGTCCGGCATCTCCGTTCCGGCACCCGCCGGAATTGTGAGATACTGCAGGCCCAGATTGGTGGGCTCCGCGCCACCCTCTGACACGGCAAACACCGGATATGGGCGAAGCACCGGGTTGCTTTTCGCGGTCTTGTACAAATCCTGCTGACATTGCGCGACGGGCAACCAGCTCTCTTTGACCCCTCCCGTGGCCCCATTATATTTGATCTGGAAGTTATTCGGCTCGTTCGGGCCTTCGAGTGAGAGAAGGCCGCCTGCTGACGCGAGCTGCAGGGCCGCGGACATTTCAGACCCGAATTCACACCACAAAAGAAGGTCGACCTTCACGCCCGTTTCCTCGTGCAGCCTGAGCAGGCCGGCAAGGTGCCCCGCACTGTCACGAACATTTCGGACACCAATATATCGCAGGGGCTCTATGTAATTGCTGGCGGGATACCCCTGGGCAACATGGATATTGATGCCCAAGGAATTCAGGAATGTCTCGGCGCTGACCGCGGCTACACCGTCTTGCTTCGAGGCCGGGGTGACCTCCGCGCCTACTGGCAGTTCTCCTCCCGGGGATACCAGCAGAAGGATCGAGGCCAGACCGAACGGGATGCGCGCAACCGACACTGTGAGCTCCTGCAGTAGACCTGAACGTATCATTTCTGGCGGGCCGCCAAGAGCTTTTCCGAAAAGCTGGTCTGTGCAGGCGTCACGGTGTTGTTTTCTGCTTCAAATGTTGCTGTCAGGATGGTTGGCGGGAAAATGCGGACCGTTGCGCAGTTCCGCCAGGTTCGACCCGGAATCTTTCTGCCGGGAAGGCGTCCAAGTCGCCTGCGGTGCTCGTGGCGCCCTCTTCCTGGCTATCACGATGGGCATGGCGGCGATCCGACATCGGGCATCGAATGCGGCAGGCCTCCCAGTCCCTTCGCGCAGCCTCGGGGGGCGGGAATTCGGCGTTAGCGTTAACCGCTGAACATATAGCGAACAATCTGATCCTCCGTCCCGGCACGGGGCTTGCAGCAACGACAGAGCAAGCAGCCGCCGCAGGTTAACCAAAGGGGTCGAATACCTGGGTAAGTCGAGGCGGACACTGCTTTAGTGGGGTGAATATGAGACTGAGACGCTTCGAGGATGGTATGCGGCCGACTTTGATATTTGTGCTGGCGTTGCTTGTTTCGGGACAGGGATGTGCGGCGCTACCCGCTCTTTCTGACACAGAACAAGAGGCACTGGCCCGGAGCGAAAGCGCCTCCCAGGCCCCCGCGGATCTCATCTACGGGCAGACCGCTGCCGCGCGAGGCGACTGGGAGACCGCGCTGGCCTTCTTTCAGCGCTCCTATAGGGAAAAGCCCAGTCTCCTGAACGAGTTTAATCTGGCTACCGCCTACCAGCGGACGGGCCGCGGCGCTTTGGCGGTGCCGCTCTATCTCGACCTGGTGGACCGCGGCCAGCAGACCGAGGTAACCCCAATCGAAAACAGGAACGGCTCTTTCGACCAAAAGGCGCCAGCTGCCGATATCGCCGATGAGGCTCGTGAACGCCTTATCAGGATGCATGCGAGCAGCTTGCTGGCAAATCGATCCGGCACGCCTTAGTCGACCATCCGGCGGTGCCTTACATGACATCGCCTTGAACCCGCTGCGGATGGATATGATCTATCCGGGCCTCTGGCCACGCAGATAAGCGTTCGTGAAAGTCCGTAACGGCACGTCGAGGTAGGTGGCCACCAGGAAGGCCAGAAGGACCGGGAACAGGAACTGCATCAGCAACAGGGCGATGCCGGCTGCGCCGTGCAGGTGAAAATCCCATCTCAGCAGACCCAGGGTCCGCACCAGCGGATTGTGTATTACGTACACGGGTAGCGCCATTTTCGCCGCAAAGCGCGCCAACCTTGTCATCGCGGCGTCTGCTTGCACATAAGCCCCAAAGAAAACAATCAAAGGCATGACGGTGGTTGCCATCACGGCCTGCAGGGCGCCGCTGTAGCGCCAGTCGACCGACACCGGAAGCAGCACCACAAGCAGCAATACCACCACCGGCACGAAGCCGAAACGCGGCCCGATCTGGAAGCGATCGGGTTTGTAGAGCCTGAACAGAATATATCCGATCGTAAAGCCGGCAAGGCTGCGAGGGATGCTCCATCCACAGTCGGCCCAGAGCGTACCGAAGCTGAGCGTGTTCTTGCTGATTGCGGCCCACCACAGTCCCGCCGTGCTGATCGCCGCAATCGCCAGCAACCACTTCAGGGAAAGATGCCGCAAGACGTACAGAAAGAGCAGGTAGGCAAACCAGTCGTAAATCAGGAACCAGAGCGGTCCATCGAGAGGAAAAAGATCCGGCGAACCGAATTGTGTTCCATCCGCGGGCATGAGCACGAAGCCTTTCAGGGCAATCAGCAAAAGCGGCAGGACAGCATCATTTCCCGGTGCGGAAATGAGCATCGAGATCAGTCCCAATGTCATTCCCAAGGCCACCAGGGGGCGCAGCCGAACCGCGCGCTCCGTAACGGCCTGGGCGATGGTGACGCGCCCTGTGCGCAGCTTCTCTTCCAGCGCATAGCCGGCAAAGAAGCCACTCATCAAAAAGAAAAAGTCCAGGATCGTCGCGTCCTGGGGCACGTAGCGGCCGGGCACCGTTATCCCCAGCGATCCAAGACAGTGCTGAAGCAGGACTACGAGAAAGCCCACGCCTCGCGCCAGATCGAGAACTTCCAGGCGTTGTCGCTGACGGGTGGTATTCATCAAAGTCGCGAAATGCTGGAGGTGCGCTAGGGCGTCACGGCCGAAGCCGGCGGCGCCACGTCGCCATTGCCTTTAATCGCCGTGAAGTTGGGTGATTTGCGCGATGGCCCGCCACGGAGATCGAAGCGTTTGAGCTTGCCCGTCGCGGTCTTCGGAAGAGCGGTTCTGAATTCGATGGCGCGTGGATATTTGTATGGCGCCAGAACTTTTTTGACATGCTCTTGTAGACGTTGCGCCAATTGCCCTGTCCCTTCGATGCCTGCACGCGGTACGACAAATGCCTTGACGATCTGTCCGACGTCCGGATCGGGCCAGCCGACGACGGCACATTCCTCGACATCGGGATGAAGTGCGAGTGCGCTTTCCACTTCCGGGCCGGCGATGTTGTAACCTTTCGACACGATCATGTCGTCCGCACGCGCAACGTGCCAATAATAGCCATCGCTGTCCCTGCGATAGATATCGCCGGTGATGTTCCAGCCATCCATGACGTACTGGGCTTGACGATTGTCCGCCAGGTAACGGCAGCCGGTTGGACCACGCACGGCCAGCCGACCCTGCCCCACGCCCTCGATGACTTTGCCGCTCCCGTCCAGCAGGCAAGCCTCATAGCCCGGCACAGGCTTGCCCGTCGCACCAGGACGCACTGCCCCCTGGGCACCGGAAATGAAGATGTGGATCATCTCGGTGCTGCCAATTCCGTCGATAATCCGGATCCCGGTGGCATCGAACCACATCTCGGATATTTTCCGTGACAGTGCTTCGCCGGCGGAGACGCAGACCTTCAAACTCGCCAGGCTTTTCTCGGGAAGGCTGGCCAATGCCTTGTAGGCGGTTGGCGCGGTGAAGACGTGGGTGACCTTGTGTCTCTCGATGGTCTTGGCGAACCCGGCCGCAGTCCGATCCTCGGAAAAAGCGATGGCGGCCCGGAAATAGAGCGGGAACACAAGAAGTGCGCCCAGTCCGTAGGTAAAGCCCAGCGGTGGGCTCCCGCTGAACACAGATTCGCTGTCCGCGGCCAGGATATGCTTTGCAAAGGTTTCGCACATCGCCATCACGTCGCGATGAAAATGCATCGCGGCTTTCGGTTCGCCGGTCGTGCCGGAGGTGAAAGCGATCAGGCAGACGTCATCCTGACTGGTGGGAACCGTGGCAAACTCAGGAGATTTCGACGCCATGAGGCGTTCCAGCTCGCTATCATCCCGCCCGAACGCTACGACCTTGCGCAAGGTACCCTCTGATGCCAGCGGTTCCAGCTCGTGAACCAGATCATGGGCACAGAGCGCATATTGGATGGTTGCTTTCGCGATGATCGGCCGCAGCTCCCTGGTGCGCAGCATCGGCATGGTCGTCACCACGATCGCGCCGATCTTCGCAATCGCAAGCCACGCGGCGATCAATTTAGCGCCATTGTGGCCGTGCAGCAGGACCCGCGCCCCGGATTCGACTCCGCAGTCCTGCACCAGGACGTTGGCGATACGATTTGTCATGGTCGCGATGTCTGCGTAGCTCCAGGTTCGCGCACCATGAAGAACCAGCGTCTTGTTCGGATCCACCTGTGCGACGGCGTCATCCAGGAGGCGCGCTACGCAGTTGAGACGGTCGGGAAACTGGAGCTCTGGCAGATCAAACAGAAGATCAGGCCACGTTTCGACGGACGGAAGGTTATTCCTGGCAAACGGGTCCGCCAGCAACGAAGGCTTCAGTGTCGATCCGGCGCCGCGGCAAGTATCCAACTCTGCCGAGCGAGGCTGGAACTGCATGGATGTGCCCCCGGGAATTCAGTTTTTTGATATTCAATCCTACGGCAGCAAAGTAAAACGAACGCTTCTAAGTAGCGTTAATGATTGCGGTAAGGCTGGCGCCGGAAAAGCCTTCGCTGATCAAATAAACTGTGTCACCGCGTCGCGGCGGAACTGTATACGGCAAGGGGCAAGCGCCGACGCGAAGAAGCGGTGCGCCAACATGAAAATTCGTTCAGATGTTTGGAGACGCAGCACGGACAGATCGCGCTCTGCGCAATCATTCTGCACGCCCCACGGTCATGGGGATGTCAGGAGAAAAGGCCTAACGTCTTTCGCAGGGAAAGGCCGACACGAGCGCTTCTGCAACGACTGACGCAGCGCCTTGGCCGAGGGTCTCGGGATGTTCGTCCATGTATTTGGTGGTGATCAGCCGGGCGACCGGCTCCGTTACACCCGACTTCACGCAAGGCGTAAAGCCAGCCTGCGAACTGACGGAGGAATAATAGAAGCCCTGTTCATAGCCGATGATATAGGCCGAGCATATTTTCGAGTTGCTGTCCTGGCAGGCGGCCTTGAGATCCTTGGCCGTGAAGACTTGATCTGCACTTTCAGCGTGGCCCGCCGACATCGGCAGCATCAGTAGCGCCAGGGTGGTCAGAGCGGGGACAACCGGTTTGGGATAGCGCATAGAAAGCTGCCTCCTCGAAAGCCTGGTCAGTAAAGGCCCTTCACGTTTCTATCTGATTAATTTTGTCTTTTACCGATAAACTGTTGAAATCACTTGTATTTAGCCGCGAGCCGCCATTGGCGACCAAAACCGGTCCGCGATAAAGGCGAATCGATCCCAGACTGGCTGACGGTCACTATCTTCCCGCCAGCCCCGTAAGGGAAGAGAGTTTGGCCATCTCCAACGCGATTGCGAGCCGTCCGGCGGGGTTGGCGATCCGCTTGCTCAGGGTCTGGATTTCCTGCTGCTCGATCCAATTGAACCAGCCCGCCCGCACCGCTTCGAGCGTCTCTTCGCGGACACTGGTGCTGACCTGATTCCAATGCTCCAGCACGAAGCGCGTGCGGGCCGCGAATATCTGCGGGTCGAGCGGCGCGACCAGGTATGATTTTTCCAATAGGCCAGACAGCGTGGCATTTGGCTGCCGTTCCACGCTGGCAATCACGGCAAGGCGAAGCCAGCCGTCCGCCCGCGCGGGGGACAGTTCAAGCTCGCGATTGGTCAGGGCTTTCGCCCTGTTTACATCCGAATTCCGGCCGTCAGTACCGTTCAGGATCTGCTCCGCCTGATATCCATATACCGCCGACAATGGCAGGAGCCGCGGCGTCAGGCCGAAAGGTGCGGTGATTTCCCACCAGGAAAACAGGCAAAGCGCTGCCACCACAAAACCGAACGTGCAGCCTGCAACCCACTTCGCCGTCTTTTGGCTGCGCGGCGGGAACGCACCTTCCTCCACCACCGTGTTGGTGGTCGGGCCATGGCCCTGCGGGAGCGAGATGGCATAACCGGCGCCCAAAATCATGGACCAGAAAATGGCCACAGCCGGCACTTCGAGCGAAAAATCGCTCCAGCCATGGATCAGGAATACCAAAGCTACGGCGACGCTGCCGCGAATCCAGGTCGTCATGCGCCTGCGGACACGCACGCCCCAGGCCGTACGGGTGATAACGAATCCGATGCAGAGAAACATCGGAACTGTCCCAACAATTCCTGCCTGCTCCAACCATTGCAGGTACACATTGTGGGCAGCGCGGATATTCCAGAGCGCCGCGAAATTCAGGGCGTTCTGAAGAAGCTTGTTGACCTCATCGAATGACCCGATCCCATAGCCAAACCACGGCGATGCCAGGAACGCATCCCAATGAACGGCATAGATCGACTGGCGCTGATCCACCCAGTCCTTGATCGAATCCGCGTAGCGACCCAGCAGCAGGTCTCCGCTCCAGGCGAGTACCACCACGCCACCGGCGATCCCGAGGCCGTAATACAAATTGTGCTTCTGGATGCCGTGCCAGTCCCGTGAAAACATCTCCCAGATGAGCAGGATCACACAGCTGACCATCGCAGCGGTGCTGGCGCCTCGTGAAACGGTCAGGATCAGGCAGGTGCCCAGAATCGCCATCACGATAAGAGGCGCTGTTACCTTCGAGAGCCAGGCCGTTCGGCCCGGAGCAGCGTGCCGGCTGGCCTCGAAGACCTGACACAAGGCCAGGATGAAGCTGGCGGCAAAGAGAGTCCCCGCGGTGTTGGCGCTTTGCAGTGATCCAGAAAGACGGTCGCCTTGAAAAGCACCGTAAAGACCAAATTTCAGGGCCGGGATTGCATGGGCGAGCAGTGCCCAGAGCCCGTAGGCGGTCATTGCGCCGACAATTACCTTGAAAAAAAAGCGGGCCCGGGCATCTGAACTGGCAATCAACCAGCCGATCAAGAATGTGCAGGCAAGGCCGAGAAGCTTTACGAACCCTATGAAAATGGTCGACCGGTCGATGGCTATTGCCGGGGTGGAAGCAACATACGCCCAGATGGGGTGAGAGCCGTTCGGCCCGAAAGGGGTGGCCGCCCACACGATCGCCAGGCACGACAGCGTAAACAGACCGCCGGGCACCGCCAGAAAGGCGAACCGCTTGATGAGCGCAGATCTTGCCCATTCCTGTGTCAGCAGGATCACGCCGAGCTGAACAGAAAGCAGGCCCGAGAAAAGCAGCGCGAAATCATTCCGGTCGGCACCGAAAGACAGGAGCGCGCCCAGAATAAGTATGGTGCTGGTGATAACCGCGGCCTGCTCCTGCCGCGGCAGCTGTACGCTCCAACGGTCCGCGTTGGCAGGCGCTGCCGGCCAAAGTTGGCCAATCATGACGTGTAGTATTTCTCGTATGACCCGTAATAATAGGCCGGATCACCGTATCCGAACTTGGATTGCTGTCTCTGATTGACGCGGGTCAGCGTTATGCCGGCGATGTAGGCGTCGGAGGCCTGCAGGACCTTCAAGGAAGATTCGACGGCTTTGCGCGGGGTCGAACGCCATTTGACGAGCATGACGACGGCATCGGCGCGGTGCACGATCGCTCTGGCGTCGGCCACGGCGAGAACCGGCGGCGCGTCCAGGATGACCAGATCGTAGCTCTTGCTGAGCTCGGTGAGGAGCTGCTCCATCGCGGGCGAGCTGAACAGGTCGCGCGGGGTATAAGGAGACCGTCCCAGAGGCAGGATGGTCGCCCCTGTCTCGGCATCGGGCAGTATCACGTCTTCGACTTTACGCTTGCCGGAAAGAACCTCTATCAGGCCCTCTTCATGTTCTTCCGGAATAAAGGAATTGAAGCCGCGGCGACGCAAGTCACAATCGATTACGATGGTCTTGTCGCCGGACAGCGCACAGATGCGGGCAAGACAGAAGGAACTGGTGGTCTTGCCTTCATCTGAAAGCGAGGACGTGATGGCCACAAGTTTGACGGCCCGCCCTGTCCGGCACAGCAGGAGTGACGAACGCAAGGTGCGGAACGTCTCGGCGAAGCCGGAAAGCGGTTTCTGAACGATATAATCGTAGGGTTCGGGCAGGTCTGCTCCCTGCTCCTCATCCACGACCGAATTCAGCGCTGGAATACTGCCAAGCGCCGGTATGCCGAAATCATGTTCGATATCATCGGCCGTAGTCAGGCCGCTGTCGAAGATTTCGGCGAGGATGATGGCAACCAGCGCGCCGACCAGGGCGGTGATCAGGCCAAAGGCAAGGTCGAGAACGATCTTGGGTTCGCTCGGGCTCGTGGGTATGGATGCCGGCGAGATGACCCGGGCATCGGATTGCTCCATCCCCTGCTGCGCGGTCGTTTGCTTGAAACGGTCGAGAAACGAGCTGTAGAGCGGATTGGCCGCGTCAGCGTTGCGCTGCAGTTCGTTGAGTTTGACCCCCGCCTGGTTATTGCCGGCGAGCGTGTTTCGCGTCTGATTGACGCTGCCCGCAACGGAGGCGGCATGCTGGCGAGCGACCTGAGCCTGGGCCTCCAAATTCGAGATAATGCGCGTGACCTCGGCATGGATTTGCGTGTCGATATCCGCCAATTGCCGCTTGGCCTTCAGCAAGTCCGGGTGCCGGTCGCCATAACGGCCCGACATGTCCGCGACCTGCTGGCTGGCTATCGCACGCTGTGCCCGTAAGGATTGCACGACGGGAGAATTCAAGGCCTCTCCGACGTCTTCACCGGTGCTTCCGCGCGCCAGCTGCGACTTGGCGGTTGCCAGCCGCGCTTCCGCTTCCGCCTGTTGCGCGCGGGCCAGGGCCAATTGCTGGTCGAGCGTCGAAATCTCCTGCTCGGTCAGCGTGGCGCCCTGGGAGCTCAGCAGATTGTGGCTTGCCTTGTAGGCCTGAACCGCGGCGTCGGCCTCGTTGACCTGTTTGCGGATCGAGCCCAACCGTGCGTTGAGCCACTCTGTGGCGCGCTGGGTGGCTTGATATTTGGCAGCGATTTGGTCGGTGATGTAGGCGTTGGCAAACATGTTGGCAAACTTCCTGGCGTCTGCCGGATTCGGAGAGGTATAGGAAACGTCGATCAGGAAGGTGTCGTTGGCCCGCGCAACGTTCAGGCCGTATAGAAGCTTGTCGACCACCTGCTGGCGCTGAAGCTGTTCATCGACCGGCTTATGACTTTTGGGCGATAGCCATCCGAACAGCGTACTGAAAAGACCTTTGCGCGCCTTGGTACCGTTCCAATCCGGGTCGTTAAACAGATTGGCTTCCGATGCCACGTTTTCGGCGATGGAGCGCGAGCGCAGAACTTCGGTTTCCGTATCGACCGCGCTGGCTTCATCGGGAAGCGCGGACGTGACCGTCTGGTCCGCAGCAATGATCTGCTGCTTGCGCTGGTCGATCAGGACCCGCGCCATCGCCGTATATTTCGGCACCTGCTGGAAGGTAATGAGAGCGGCCGCGGCAAAAATCAGCGCCGCGACCGCAACGAACAGTTTCAGCCGCCGCCTGAAAATCGAAACAAGGCGGTGGACGTCGATCGACGTGCCTATGTTTTCGCTAAGGGCTGTCGCTTCAGAAATAGGCTGTACCGGGACTTTCAATGCTTTTCCTTCGTACAACTATTTTTGCAGCACGAGATTTAGCATCACCCTGTTTATGTCGAAGTTAATGAAACGGTTGGCACCGCTCGAAACTTGACTATCGTGGTTAAAATTCAGCCCTACGCCAACTTCCCGTGTGAACAGATACTTGGCGCCGATCCCCGCCGTCCAGCGTTCGTCGGTGCGGTCAAGTCCCTGGTAGGAGTCGTTATTATAGGAAAATAATCCGCTCAGGATGACGTTATAGCGCAGCTCGTGATCGACCTCGAACAGACCGCCCGTGTCCACATATCCGGAAGAAAATTGGATCGCCGAATCCTGGACCAGCCGGTTGACCTTGAGCGTCACGGTGGTCAGCTCGGTCGGGAACCATTGCAAGGTGCCATGCAGGGCAAAGCCGCCCAGGTCCTGGTTGGCGACGTGCGGGAAGTCTTGCTGGAAATAACCCATGCCCACTTCCCCGGTCATTAGACTGGTAACCTGGAAATTGACACCGCCCAAAACCTCATATCCGTGGGAGTTGAAGTCGTTTGGCACCAGCGGCGGCTGGACGGAGTAGTTGTGCTGATTGAGGTTGCCTGAAACGAAGATCGCTGTGTCCGGGCTTAACGCATAGTCCGCCCGAAGCGTTTCACCCGTGTCCTGCACATTGCGGAAATGCTCGTCGACAATAATGCTGGGGTTCGTATTGAGGACACCGTCGAGATAATTATAGCTATCCCAGGTACCGCTGAGAGAAACCTGCAACCGATTGAACTGGCGTGCAGCCGACAGCTGTGCCGTCCACAAACCGAACTGGACCGGGTTGAGGGTATCGCGCGTCGCAGTCTCAGCTTCGCGTGGCTCGGTCTCCAGGTCGTAGGAGACGCCGCCATTGATTTTTGTGGATGCCAGAACATCCAGCCGGCCGAACAGTTGAGCGCCATAATCGTCGGTGCTTTCGCTGTCGTGGTCGAAGAATCGGTTGATGCTGGCATGGGTGGTCAGATCCAGCTCGTGCTGGGACCATTGTGATCTGAACGCGACCGAAGGCTGGAATTGTACGAAGCCGGAGCCGACGGCGCCGGTCTCTTGCGCGAAAAGATTGTCGTTGTAACCGGTCACCACGTTCAGCCGCGGATACATCAGGAACGTGCTGACCGGCACCCCAAGCGCATCATATTCGGGCCGGGGACGATCCATGACACCCAGATCGCGGTCGCGCGCAAAATCATTCTGCGCCTGCCCAAAAGCGGGCGCACTGGCGGCAAAACATAGTGAACACAGAAGTGCTGTTTTAGTAAGTCGTCTCATAGGCGCAGTGCCCCCGCCCAACGCCTCGCGGCTTGGCTTGCTCAGTTGGTGTTATAGCCGGAACTTCCGCCGCCGCCGGGAGCCGGGTCGCTCACTATGGAGGAGACGTTCGTCGGAGCGGAGCCATTGTCGGAATTGCTCCCCGATCCGTTTTGCCCGCCCTGGAAGACGATCCGCCCGCTGCCCCGATGATCGGAGCCATAGTTATTGTCCTGGAAGGGCGGGTTGCCTGAAATGCCGAGTGCGGCCGGGCTGTCATTCTGGTCCACGAGCGCAAGGACAACCTTTTCGAGCGAAGCCAAGGCCTCCCGTGCCTCAGCTGAAAGAGGTTGCCGCAGATTTTCGCACGATACGGGGACCTGGGTGTTGGCGAAGCGGCCAGGCGTCGTCGGGCAGAGCGAAAATGCCTGCAACGCGGACAGGACGACCCGTGGATAGTCTCCGGACGACATGATGGCATCCTGAAGGGCCGACTGAATCGCGGCTTCCTTGGCGGTTGAGGGCAGCTTGGCGCCCGCATTTTCGGCGCCCTTGATGACCAGCGCCAAGCGCGACGCCAACCTGTCAGCCTGAGGCTGGAAGTTGATCAGTTGATTTCCAGGAATATTGTCCTGTGGCAGCGGAGCCGCCTGAGCGAGCGCGGTGCCGCAGACCAGCATCGAAGCGGCAAGAATGGTGCGTGTCTTCACGATTACCCCCCCGCTTTACGCGGATTTTTGAACGTTACACCCAAGCATGTTGCCGTGCAACCTAAAACCATCTTTCGTCGATCCGTATGGTATCTCCCGGAAAGACGGGAGTGGTCTCTGTCAGCTTTTCCTTGTGCTCCTGGGTCTCACCAGGGTGGCGAATATAAACCGTGTCATTTTCGGCCCGGTAGGTGAAGCCGCCGGCGGTTGCGACCGCGTTCATCACCGTCATCCCGTTGAGACAGGGATACTGGCCCGGAATCTTGACTTCTCCCAGGATAAAGAACGGCCGCGCAGAGACGACCTCAGCGGTGATTTTCGGGTCCTTCAGATAACCGCCATCGCGATAGGCCACGACGAGTTCGTCCTGAAATTGCTTCACCGATTTTCCAGAGGCATTCACGTTGCCGACCAAGGGCAGGGAGATCTTTCCATCAGCGGAAATGACGTATTCGCCGGTGAGGCCGGCCTCGCCATAGACGCTGATCTTTACCTTGTCGTTCGGCCCCAGAATGTAATTGTCCATCGAGAAGGCGGACGCCGACGTGTCCATGGTGGGTGTCGGAGTTTTGGTGGTAGCCGATGCGTTTTGGGCTTGAGCTGCTTGAGCTTCTGCTCCGCGTCCCAGCAAAAGGAGCGAGCAGAATGCCAGCGCCAATCCCATGGAAAACGGCGATCTCATTTCTCCTCCTACAGCAATGACGGAATTAAAGCATGGAAGCGACGGGGATAAAATGGCCCTGACAGATTTACCTTAACCGGATTGGATAACCTTCTGGGACGATTTCCATAACCGGACGGCCGTCAGCACGCCGGTGGCATAGGCACCGGTATCAATTCCTATCCTGCCGCTCCCCAGGAAAGGGCGTTCGGCCGGGGTATGGCCATGAACAATGACGTAATCCATGGCTTCATCGACTTCGAGAAAGTCCTTCCGAATCCACAATAGGTCCTGTTCCAGCTGTTTTTCTATCGGGACACCCCAACGAATACCCGCATGAACGAAAAGATAGTCGTCCTGCTGCAGATACAGTTCCAGGTCGTGGAAAAACTTCAAATGTGCAGGCCCCATCGCGTCATGAAGAGCGCTGCGCGCCTTTTCAAAATCTTCTGTCGCGCTGCGGAAATTGGGCGGCTGGATTTGATAAGAGGAAAGAGTGTTGGCGCCGCCATGGTTTATCCATGTCCGCCCGAATTCCGCATCCTGAAGAAACAGCAGCAAAGCCTCTTCATGGTTGCCCTTCAGAGCTCTCACCTCCAGGCCGGGATCGGCGCGCAGCCGTAAGATCTGATCGACAACCGCCCGCGAAGAAGGGCCGCGGTCGATGTAATCGCCCAGGAAGACAAGCACAGGCCGCTCAGCCTTCAGCCCTTCCTCAGCGATATCCTTTTGGATCAGGTCGACAAGCCGTTCCAGCAGATCCAGTCGGCCGTGGATATCACCGATGGCATAGGTCGGCCGATTGCACTGGGGTGGTGCCGTCCTTTTCTTTGATTTTTGTGATGAAAAAAGCCGCTTCAGCATGAACCTGTCGGCCAGGCGCGCAAGCCAGGCCTTCCCCGAAAAACTCCCTGGATTTGCTCCATCAACAACAAATGAAGCATTCCCTGGCTGCGTCCCCCGGACTGCGAGGATGTCGCAACTGCCCGTCAGAATGGACCATTTCTCCTAACAGTCCCTAAGCATGAACTCTTCAAGGTCAACAGCCATGCAATTGACGGTCCGACGCCACAAGCAATCCCGAAGCCGGCTGGAACAGCAGCAGTTCTTGAAAAATCTTAGTTAACAGATGTTAGATTTTCCGAAGCCAACAAGCCAGGAAGCGGGATTTCTTGTCCATAGGCAAGTTCAGAGGCGCCGCTCGATGGACGAAAATCATCGCTTGTCGCCGGTTATGATCGCCTCGCCCTTGTCGGTCAAAACCCAAAGATCATTGTCGAGATGCACCAAGCCTCTTGAATAGAGCTTGGTGTGCATCGCGGCCGGAACGGGGCGATGATTTTGGATATCGATAAGCGCCGTGATTTCCGTTGCGCTGAGTTCCTCTGGACGAGGCGGATTGGCCGGTTTCTGCAGCGCGATTACCGGTTTCGGTACGCTGGCCGGTTTCTGCTTGTCGGCTTCCACCGCAATGCCGGTACCTGCCATCACTTTTGTGCACAGACCCTGGGCGGAATGCACCGTCGGCTTTACATCGCGTGGAGGTACATCTGCCCATGTGTATGAGAACAACCCGCTATCGGCCACCCACAGACGGTTTGGCAATGGCGCGTTGACCGCCCGGAATATGATGTTGCTGGGAAGGATTTTCGAGATTTTCTCCTGTGTCTCGCAGCTGTTTTGACAGAAGGAGTTGCGGGCCAAATCAACATGGAGCGTCATCGCGAAGGGTGAGGAACCTGTGTCGCCGTCATCCAGCGGAACACTGTTTCCCTCGCATTTCAGATCGTAGCTTGCTTGAGCAGCTGATGCGGTGGCCGCGGAAAGCAATAGAAAAAAGCCGGCAATTCCGATCGGGATTATTCTCATGGCCCCGCACCCCAATGGCTAATTTTACGTTAGCCATTAACTAATAATTTGGAAAGTGGTGCTGCGAGCGATTCGCGCATTAGCTAACATCTGACGACGGCGCGAAGCTTGTCGAACGCGGCACCCAACAGCTTGTGTCGTCGCACCGCATACGGGGTTTGGCCGGCCAGGAAGACTGGCGTGTTAACGTTCGGTTTAGTTATTGCGCGGTAAATGCCGGATGGCGCAATGGCTTACGGGTTAGACCGGCGATGTCCCATCCCCATCAAACCGATGAAGAATATCGGCAGCTTTTTGAGAAATGGGGCGCCGCAAAAGTCCGGAGGATGGCACAGGCTGGCCATTATGACGCAGAGATGCGCCGGCCGATGCATGCCTGGCTCGAGGAAAAGAACGCCAGGCTCGCGCGGTTGCGGCAAGTGGTTCTGATTGTCAGCCTGGTCCTGCTCTTTGTCGGGCTGTTCGTCGTTCTGCTGCAAGGCAGCGGCATCGGGTCAAGCTAGATCACGCAATCCATTTCTTGAAAACGAGCCGGGCGCTCAGGCCGCAGTCCGTCCGAACTGTGCGATATCCTGAGCGGTTACAAGCGGCCGTTCCACGCCGCCCGAAAATTGGGCCGACGCGATGCGATTTACAATTTCGCTATTGGACCGATAGGCATTCAGCAGGGATTGCGCAGAGCCATCGAGCTTGAGTGCGAGCAACTCCAGAGCTTCCTTGGTGACGCGACAGGGAACGTAGCGATCTTGATCTTGCGGTTCCCGGCAACAGCCCACGAATTTCACACCATCAAAGCCGCGCTCGATGGTTGAGTGGCCTTCGAAAATCAGCTTCATGGTGGATCACCCGTCCGACGATTTCGATTTTCGCAAATCCGCGGCAAGAGTCGAGACATCTGGGCTCAATGTTAGCAAAAACTTCGACGGCTGATGCAGGGTTGCATCAGCCGTCGTGGATCTGCGCAAGCCTCGGCGGAATGGACGATCGAACTAAGGCTTGCTTGAATGAGATGGCCTGGCGCTAGCTCTGGGGCTCATGCCGGGCGGCGGGAATCAAAAGATAAGCCGGGGCTGTTTTCCTGAGTATATTTGCATCGAAGGCGAACCGAATTGGTCCGGGATGGGTACGGCTCGGGATACGCTGAGCACGAAAAGCCCACATCGTGTTGCGGAACAGAGAAGCTGTCGCTAATACTGAGCAATAACTCGGGGATGTCACATTGGGCCATCCTGTACGCCTGGTTCTTTTCTCATTAGGGCTGCTGCTCATTGTGGTGGGGATCGCTGCTCCGCACGGCTTTCTGAGCACAGGCGAAGTGCTAGCCGGCGCAGCTTTGATTGGCTGTTCTCTGTTGCCCTTTATTTCCGCGCGAAAAAAAGGTGTCGCGCTCAAGGACCTGCCGTGGATCAAAGCCGCAAAGGCGGGCGGCGATACGCAGAAGCCGAAGGGCGGCGCCTGACAGGCGGTCAGCCCTGGCCCGAGATCACCTGCTGAAGAGATAGCCGCAGGATCCTGAAATCCAGCTTCAGGCTCGCATTTTGGGCGTACCAGATATCGAGCTGGATCTGCCGGCGGATATCCATCGGGTATCCTTGCTCATGGAGTTGAGCCCATCCGAAAAGGCCTGGTTTGACCTGGCTGCGGTGGATGTAACCGGGAATGCGTGCGGCGTAGTATTGATCGCTGTCTTTGGAAAGCGGTCGCGGGCCCACGAGAGACAGGTCGCCGCGCAGGAGATTGAACAGCTCTGGCAGGCGGTCAAGATTCGAAATCGCCAGAAGTTGGCCCACCGGGCTTCTGTCCGGGCGGGTGTCAGGCAGCTCCTCAGAAACAGCTGTGTCTTGTTCGGTACGAAACGTCAGCAAGGAAAACAGGCGACCATACTGGCCAATGCGCACCCGGCGCGCCACGGGCCAGACCCCGCAGTCCGCCCAGGTGCAGAGAGCGCAGACGAGCAGCAGAGGCGAAACAAAAATGATTGCGACCAAAGCGGCCAAGATGTCGATGCCACGCTTGATAAGGTCGGGTCGAACCGGCCTGTAAACCTGCCGCTGGACCGTAGCTGCTACCGGTCTCGAAAGATCTTTGCTCGGAAGGTTGCGTTTGTGCACGGTGGGAACTGCATTGAGCCTTGGCAGGTTCAATGCAGAAACCGGACCAGCGCGAAGGTGAAGTTAGCCGGCTACAAGGCGGCTTCTTGTTTCAAAGCGGCACGAAACTGGTTCAAATCGGCAATGGCCGGTCGCCACAAAAGCCATCGCGCCGGCAATAATCAAACAGCATCGCTTCGCATTGCCGCGAAGAAGATTATCGCGACCAGCATGGCGACAATGAGCGTGGTGAGCACCACGGCGATCATGACGCGACGCTGACGGCGGTGACGAAAATTGCGCGGATCTCTCTTTGCCACAGCGGCCCCGTCACTGTGTGAGCTCGTCAGCATGTTGCGCCGCAAGGAAACGCATGCTGCTTTTTCGCTTACGCGGTAACCATGATGCAAGTCAAATCAGAGGTCGGGCTTCGATAGATCGCCAACCGGTGTATTGGGATAACATCTTGCTACAGCGCAGGATTTTGCCGCGCCCTGGTCTGGCCTGGCTGTGCTGCGGCGCCGCAATCCTCATCAGGCTGTCGCAACTCGTTAAGCTATAGTAAACCTTTCTAGGGTGCCGGTCAGTGAGGCAGTTATGGGGTGGTTTTCACAAGACCCGTCGCATTGGCATTTTTTTTCGCCAAAGCCGTGGGAAGATCTTCGAAGCGTCAGCGGCGAACGGATCATCGGCCGCGCAGTACGTCGCAAGGTAAATGGGCGCTGGGAATATATGAATCTGGATGAAGATAAGTTGTTGGACGAGCTTCTTCTCCATAAGGGTCCTGTGAGCGACTGAGCCGCGGATTGCCCCTGTTTCCCATGTGCGAATAGCTGTTCGCGCCTCGCGCGACTCGCTGCAACGAGTGCTGGGACACAGATATCGCACTTCTCTCCAGCCAAATTTCCATATGGAAGCGCAGTGAATGGCATTGCCGCGCGGGTTCGCCTGCGCACTCAGCCAGTTGTGCGCATCGGCCTGCCGGCAGGCAGTTTTCACCCGGACGACGCGGCATGATTGACGAGCCTGATCGGTATACGCCTGTTCGGCAGCCAACCCATGGGACGATGGAGTGTGCAATGAAGGCTTCGGGATTGATTGGCACAAACCTTGTACCGGCACCGTTACCGGCCGGTCTTTTTCCTCCTATAGTCAAAATGGGCTTGTTCAGCGCTAGTCGTGTCATCGCACTGTGAAGGGATATAATCCAGATTTCTCGGCCTTATGGCAGCTGGCAACCAGAGTTGCCGGCTTTTCCGTTCTGTCGGCGATCGGCCTGACCATCGACGTTGCGGTATTCAGTCTGCTTGTGCATTTGGGGCTACGCCCAGGATATGCCAACCTGATCTCGGCGGGGCTCGCCGTCACCTTCGTGTACTTTTCTTCCGCCAAGAAAGTCTTCCGGTATCACGGCCAGTTTCTGCTTCCGCTTTTCCTGGTTTACGTCCTCTACCAGGTGGCAGCTGTCCTTGCCGCGTCTTTCGCCGTGGACCGCTTGGCGATCGCTGGGTTCAAGCCGCTTGTTGCGAAACTCCTCATTCTGCCCGTGACCTTTACCGCCAATTATCTCTCGATGCATTTTCTCCTAAAAGCGAGGCACTGACGCTTGCAGCAGGAACATACGAGTTTCCCTCCAGCGTCCGCTCGCTCTGCCGATGCGGGGAAAATTCTTCTTTTCATCCCCATGTACAATTGCGCGCCCCAGATTCCCCGGGTTCTGGCGCAGCTGACGAATGATGTCGCCAGTTTGTTGTCCGAGGTTATCGTTGTCGACAATCGCAGCCGGGATGAGGGAATTTCAGTTGCCAAGGCGGTGTTGGCCAATGGTTTGCCCATCCCCGTGCGGATTCTGCAGAACGATAAGAATTACGGGCTGGGGGGCTCGCACAAAGTCGCCTTCAATTATGCCATCGCCCATGGCTTCGATTACTGCATCGTGCTCCATGGCGACGATCAGGGCAGTATTGCGGATCTCGCGCCGTTGATCCGGGCGGGGGCCCACAAGAGTGTTGATTGCCTGTTGGGTGCGCGCTTCATGCGCGGCTCGGCTCTCAAGGGATATTCCCTGATACGCACGCTGGGAAACGAAGTGTTCAACGGCCTTTATTCCCTTGCGGCAGGGCAAATTATCTATGATTTGGGGTCCGGCCTTAACCTGTATTCGGTCAAGGCTTTGCGCGGCCGGCGCTATCTCAAGCACGCCAATGACCTGACTTTTAACTATTACATGATACTGGATTCCATCAACAGCCGCGCGTCCGTTCGCTTCTTCCCGATCGTCTGGCGCGAGGACGACCAGATTTCGAATGTAAAGCTTGTCCGCCAGGCCACGCGGGTCCTGAAAATTGCGTTGGGTTACGCTGTTATGAGAGGACGGTTCCTGGAACAGGACCATAGCGGCGATCCCGAGAACAGTTATTCGGCAACGGTCATATTTGAAAAGAAACCCGCGGAATCGTCATGATGGTGGCCCGCCCGATTCTGCGACAGCCTGTAGCCCTGGCCAATGTCGGCTTATGGCTGATTGGCGCCCTCGCCCTGACATATCTGTCGCTCCAGATTTTATCGGCCTGGATGAGCGGGCTGTTCGCCGGGACGGAGCGAACCATTCCGGGCCAGACCATCGCCCTGGCCGCACTGGTCTACATGACGGGCCATCTGTTTCGCAGCATGAGGCTGGCGCTTCTGATTGGGGGCTGGAGTGTTGGGCTGCGCCTGATTACCAGTTTTCATTTTGCGACGGCCGGTGTCAGTCTCGCGATGCCGTTGAAGCTGGGTGAGTTTTTCCGGATTGCGGCTTTATCCAGGCTGGCTGGAAGCATTACCCGGGCTATCGAAATAGTGTGGTGGGAGCGGCTGCTGGATGTTGTCGCCCTGATCGCCATCATGCTGATTGCCCTGCGCGACGTGACAGGCAGCCGATGGCAGGAATTCAGTGGCGTAATCGCCATATCCGTCGCTTTCGTAGCGATCTCGGTGTTGGCCTTTTTCGTGCTGCCAGACAATCTGAGGCGGACATCCATTCTGATCATACGGCGCTATCGCGGCGCCCACACCATTCCGGTGTTGCAGGCGCTGGAACGGGCCCGGTGCGCGATTATCGAAGCGCCGCGCATGGTGCGGACAAAGATTGGCTCGCTGGCCGCCCTCACCGTTTTGATTTGGGCATGCGAAATCGGCACTTTCGCCATCGTATTACGCGGCATGGGCCAGGTCATAGCCGACGCGCCTGACGCGCTGTTGAAACTACTATCTTTTCTGGCACGAGGTCAGACACTCGCGGATGCGCTGCAGAACCACCAGTCTCTTGATCGGGGCTTTTTGCCGTATCTGACCGCCACCCAGGTGCCGCTGATACTTGTGGCCGTCATCGCAGGGATAGTTTTTACAATGTATTGGAGGCGGCGCTGATGTTTCGTTCAGCTATCGCCGGTCAAGGAGGTCGGGCGGCGCGCTGGCGCCGTCCGCAGGAAGAGCTGCAATGGTCCAGATAATCTATGACGACACGACGGTCGTCCCGGAGGAAATCAAGGCGTTTGTCGGCATCAGCCGTTTCAGCAGCATCGTATATCGGCACAGGTCCCTGCTGGAAGCGATGCGCGGCCTGGCCGAGGCGCTGAACTGGCCCTCGCCGATTCATCTTTCGACCGAGACGGACATGGCCTCGTTGGCCAATCAGCTTCGGATCGAGGATGACAACGAATTGTATCTCGTTGCCTTGTCCAACCTCGTCCCGCGCTCCAGCGAAGATGAGGTTCTGCTGTTCTTGCAGCAAATCCAATATTCGCCGGCACCGCTCTACATGTTCCTGCAGGATGCAAGGGGGCGCCGCGGTTGGGCCCTGATGCGCGCGCCGCTGCTGAAGAACTACCTGCGCAAACGCCTGGAAAATGATGTCGAAACCTTTTTCGCGGAACAGGGTGACAGGGTTGTCCACGTTCACGGCAGGCTGCCGCTGATCGATCTGAGAGACGAGCCCGTACTGCAAGAATTCCTCTCCGGCCAGTTCGACGCCCGCCATTTCAACTCGGTTGAGCGCGATCGCTATACGGTCATCAAGCGTTCCAAAAATCGCGAAAAGCTGAAGGAAGAATTCGACTTCTATTATCTCGTGCCGCCGGTGATGCAGACCTTTCTGGTCCAGCCCTTCGATTTCCAGGATGATGGAACCTGGGCCAGTTACCGGATGGAGCGGGTCGGCGCGCCGGATATGGCGACACAATGGATAAACGGCGCCATCCAACCCCATGAGCTGGAACGTTTTCTGTCACACCTGTTTTACTTCATCGATATCCGGCCGCGGCGCCAAGCCAGCAGAAGCGAAAGCGCAGCTGCCCACAAATTCCTTTACGAGGGAAAGGTGAAGAGTCGTATCGCCGCCCTGATGGCGCATCCGGCCTACCCGCAATTGGCCCCCCTCCTCCAATCCGCGTGCGGCGGCATCGACCGGGTGGTGGAGCGCTATTTTCAACTCCTCGAGGAAAACAGCCGTCACGCCCATGTCGATTATCTGGTCATGGGACATGGTGACCCCTGCTTCTCCAATATTTTCTATTCGAAGGCCAGCCAGTATCTGAAGCTGATCGATCCGCGAGGCGCCAAGAGCGAGGCGGATCTCTTCACTCATCCTCTTTATGACGTGGCGAAAATTTCGCACTCGGTTCAGGGCGGATACGATTTCATCAACAACGGCAAGTTTGACATCGCGGTCGATGAAGGCTTGCGGGCCCGGCTGAAGATTGAAAGCCCGCCCCTCAACTGGGCCGCTGAGATGTTCCGGAGGCAATTGGAGAAATCCGGGTTCAATCCCAGACTCATTCGGCTTTACGAAGCATCGCTCTTCATCAGCATGTTGCCGCTCCACATAGACCGGCCGCGCAAGGTGCTGGCTTTTGCAATCAATGCCGCCGATATCCTCGCCAGCTTATCGAACAAGGATGCCACATGATTCGTCGCGAACGCTGCATAGTGATGGACGTGGACGGCACGCTCTGTATCAAGAAAAGGCCGGACCAATCCTATGATGAGGTCCAACCCAATCCGCCGGTGGTCGAACGGCTTCGGGAATACAGGGAGAATGGCTTTTACGTCATTTTGGCCACGTCGCGGAACATGAACAGCTATGACGGAAACATCGGGTTGATCACGGCCAATACCGCCAAGGTGCTGATGGGGTGGCTTGACCGGCACGACATTCCCTATGACGAGTTGCATGTCGGAAAGCCGTGGGCCGGCAGGGACGGCTTCTATGTCGACGACAGGGCGGTGCGGCCGGAGGAATTCACCCGCCTGAGTTACGAGGAAATCCTGGCAATCGTGGGCAAGGATTGACGGACCCGCAAATGACCACCGCGATCATTACAATGGCGGGCTTCGGCCGCCGCTTTCTGGATGCCGGATATAAAGTGCCCAAATACCGCATCGTCGTGCACGAGCGGTCGCTGTTTTCCTGGGCTATGTTGAGCCTGGCGCAATTCATTGAGACGGGAACAGACTTTGTGTTCGTCGCGCGAGCCGCCGACGAGGCCGAAACCTTCATCCGGAAGGAGGCCGCCGCGCTTAAAATCCGCTCGACAAAGGTGGTGCAGCTGGATGCACCGACCGATGGGCAGGCCACCACTGCCCTCGCCGCCCGGCCCGCGATCCGCGATCCCGATGCGCCGATCGTCATCTACAATATCGATACGTTCGTGCATCCTCTCAGCCTGTCGCCTGCCGATGTCCGGGGCGATGGATGGATTCCCTGTTTTCGCGCGGCCGGTGATGGCTGGAGTTTCGCGGATGCCGATCCCACCGGATTGGTGCGCCAGGTTCGGGAAAAGGTCAGGATCTCACCGCATGCCACGATCGGACTTTACTGGTTTTCGTCCTTCCGGCGTTACGAACAGCTCTATCAAAGCCGTTACAGCCCTTCGGCCGAATTGGACGCTGGCGAACGGTATGTGGCGCCGATCTATAATGAACTGATCACTGCCGGCGGCGAGGTCTATATTCAGGACCTGCCGCTGTCGGCCGTTATTCCATTGGGTGTGCCGGCGGAAGTCGAGCGCTTTGCCGGGGCTTCCCCTCCAGATCTTAGTCGACAGCCCGAATTTTCTTGATCACCGGCAAAAGAGGTGCCGGGAACAATGTCAGGGTTCGAAAGGGGTGACAATGACCGATACGGCCACAAACGAATCTGCAGTAGTACAGGGTGAGTTCTTCACCGACGGGACCAAATTTATTTTCCGGCTGGCGGGGCTGCCCTATTCGGGCGTCGGTGACAGCCCGTCTGCCGCCTTCGACGACCTGATGCGGGTCGAACGGCAGGGGGCGCCGCTTACCAGTATTCTGCGGCAGCACGCGCGCGACCTGGAAGGAGAAGCCACGCGGAAACTGATCATCCGCTGGGTCTCAATCGGCCTGATCATTTTCGCGATATTGGCGGGCACCCTTGTCGCCACGGCAGCACTGTTGCCAAAGGTTGTCGCCGATGTCGGTGGCATGGCCCTGACCCATCTATCCCATTCGCTGGACACGATGAGCCCCGAGCGGGAAGCGGAAATCGCGCGCGCCGCGCACCGGTTACATGTGCTGTTGGATTCGGGTCAAGGTCCACAGTGTGCCACAGGCGTTACGGGCTCCCATCCGTGAGACAGATCAGCGCGCGTTCGCTGGCTCAGATTTCCATGGCTCTGGTCGGGCTGTGGGTCCTGATTGGATTGTCGAATTGGCATGAACTCGCCATGGGCGTGCGGGTCGGGTTCCCGAAGGCTGACAATTACTACGGCCAGCATCTGCTGTTTGATGGCCCGGTCCAGGCCTATCCCGTAATCGGCGCTATCGTCCTTCACTTCTGCGCCGCCTTGCTGGGGTATGTGCTGGTGGTGCAGCCGATCTGGGGCCGCAGGCAGGTGGCATCGGAAATATGGCTGCTCCTGGCGGGCATTATTCCAGGCTCGCTCATGTTGATGGCTGCTTCCCGGTTTATCTCTTTGCTGCTCGACAACCGATATGCACCGGGCCTGCTGATGGTGCTTATCGTCGTCGCCGGCGGTGCGGCCGCCGTCGCGGCGAGACAGCGCTGGAACAGGGAGTCGGTTCGTGTCGCAAACGGCATATGGCCGGCCATTTGCCTGATAGCCTGCATTTTCCTTTTCACGATCCAGATGGACCGTTTTCACATTTTGGGCGAAGCCAGCTCGTGGTTTATCAGCGACGTCTATATGTCCGGAACTACCGGCATCGGTATGGCGGGAAGATTTCCTCTCATCTCACAGCATTACGACGAAGCGGCGTTTCTTTATCCGGTCCTGTATGGACTGGTCCACAGGGGTCCCAGCGCACAGGACACATTGTCGGTGCTGTACTGGATCATGGTATCGCTTGGCCGCGCTGGCGTTGGCAGTTTGATTTATCTGGCTTTACGTTCGCTGGGCGTCGACCGCCTAAGCGCGATGATAAGTCTTGCCTTCGTTTGTGCCGCCACTCTTTCGATCAATGCCATATCCTCCAGACTTCTGTTTGACTCCCTGAGTCCTCTGGCATTTGCGCTTCACATTGCGCGTTTTCTGATCCCGGTATTGCCGTTCCTGCTGGTCGCGGCAATCATCGAGTTGCGCGGCAGGGGCGGCATTGCTGCATTGCCGGTTTCGGGGGTTCTCGGCGTTGGCTTGTCCACCATGCCTGTGCATGTGGTCGTGGCGTTGGCCTGGGCCCTGCCCGTCGCGGCCTTGATCCAAATATCCGGCCGGCTCTCGAACTCCCGCAAGGTTTGGAGCGCGGCATCTGTCGCGGCGTCAACGATCCTTGTGGGTTTCATACTGACTTACGCGTTCGCGTACCGCCTCCCCGCCGCGGTGTGCGTCCTGATTTTACTGGGTAGCGGTATGCTTGGAGCGTTGGTGGTTCTGAGCGCCTGGTGGACAGGCGCTGAAAAGGACTGGCGGGCGATCTCTTCCCTGCCCGTCTTCGTCATCTTGGCAATGTGTGTGGGATACGCGGCCGGTCTGGTGTTTCTCGGAAACATCTTCATTCCGCATAGCTTGGCAGTTCTGGGCCATGTTTGGCCCTGGTCCGGCATGGAGATCGCCACACGCGAGATCGGCCAGCTTGGCAGTTCGACCGGCAAGCTTGAGCTCTCGCCTTATTGCAGCGGCTATTATTGGGAGTTCAGGACCTTGGCCGGTCACTGCAGTTCCTTGCCCATGCTGGTACGAACCTACGGCCTGGCTTTCGCGGCCATGGCTGGGGCCATTGCATGGTGGCTGTGTACGTGGCCGGCGCATGAGCCGGAATCCGATCGCCGGCACACCGCCATTCTTTGTGGCCTGGTGGCCTGCCTGATCGCCATGCCTGTCAGTTTTGCGGTCTATGACTTTGTGGCGCCAGTTAGCGCTCCGCTGGAATGGCAGCAGCAATTATCGATCTGGTTGCGTTCTCGTCTGGTCGAACCCTGGTTCTGCGGCGGCCTTTTGTTGGCGCTTGCCTTTTTCCTGCGAGAGGCCAGTTCGCGGGCCCGACGCTATACCCAGTCGGCGATGCTTGTCGCGATTGCCGTTGGCGGCCTGGCGCCGCTGGTCATACCTGGCCAGATTATCGTCAACCTGTCCTTCCTCTTTCAGGCCCTTCTGCCCCACTAGCAGGTCTAGCTGTCTGCAAGCCCTGTGGAGGTCGCGGCGCGACACAATCCGTCCGGAGCGGCCAGACCGGCGAAAGCACCGGATCACCCCTGCAAGTGTTCCAGACTGGGGCGGTTTGTGGCGCCAACAGCGCGCTGTCGTTGACTTCGCGGCCCCCCTATTGCCGGTCCGCCAACTTGATGTCTAAATGGCTGACCGTGCTGGTCTTTCTAGGTTAATTGCTGGAAGGGCTTCATCTATCGCAGAGGATTGGGCTTGGATAGCGCTTACTATCAGAATCCCAGACCTGAGATGCTTGACTTCGTGCCAGCCAGCCGGAGGGCGGTGCTGGAGGTCGGTTGCGGCACTGCTGCCTTCATTTCAACGCTCACAGGCTGCGAGGAAAAATGGGGGATCGAGCCAACCAGCGCTGCCGTGGCAGCCAAGGAAAGACTTACCCATCTGCTTCACGGGCCGTTTGATGCCGTGAAGCACCAACTGGCCAAGAACTATTTTGATCTGGTCATCTGCAACGACGTCATCGAGCATATGGTCGATCACCGCGCGTTTTTGACAGAAATTCGCGACTACATCGCGCCGGATGGAATGCTGATCGGTTCTATTCCGAATGTCTGTTTCTACGACACCTTGTTCCGGATGCTTTGGGAAAAGGACTGGCATTATACCGATGCGGGGATTCTTGACCGGACGCATCTCGCATTTTTCACCGCCAAGAGCTTCAGCGAGACCCTGGAGGAGACGGGATATCGGGTTGTCAAGATTTCCGGCCTGCACCAGGACCATGTGGTCGACACCACCCGCAAAAGCTACCGGTACCTGCGCCTAGCCAGATTGATATCCAGGCTCTCTTTCGGTCATTTCTCGGACATTCGCTATTTCCAGTTCGGCTTTCAGGCCGTTCCTCTCAGGTAGCGATGTCTCTCAAGCTTCGGCGTGCGTATATCCGGGTCACATCCGATATTATACCGGGGGTCCTTAACAAGCTGGGGCGAAGGCCTGACCAGCCGCAAGGCCGTGAGCGTCCCGCTGCCGACGAATGGAGCATGGCTGTCCCGTTTCGTTATGCTGCCAAAGCCTCCGCGGAACGTGTTGCGGTAATCTGTCACCTCTTCCACGCCGATCTTGCCGAAACCATGATCGGGGCGCTTTCCAGTGCGCACCTGCATGCAGACCTGTTTGTTTCCACCGATACCGATGCCAAGGCCGCCATCATTCGCAAAGCGGCCGAAAACTGGAAAGGCGGGAAAGCGACGGTTCGTATCGTCGAAAATCGTGGACGCGATATCGCCCCTAAGCTCGTTACATTTGCGGACGTCTATGATCGATATCCGCTCATCCTGTTTCTGCACTCCAAACGCAGCGGTCATTATGACTTTGGCCGTGAATGGCGCGAATATCTCCAGGCCTGCCTCGCCGGGTCCCAGGCGGTCGTCCAGAGCATTCAGGAAATATTTGAGTTGCGGCCTGACATAGGCATGGTTGTGCCGGCGCATTATCACCTTTTGCGGAAGGCTCAGGGCGGCTTTCGCTGGGATGGCAATTTCAGAAAGGCTCGCCGCCTAGCCTGGAAGATGGATATCGACCTGAGTCAAAAAGGGATCGTGGATTTTCCATCCGGATCCATGTTTTGGGCCAGGCCAGCCGCCTTGAAGCCCCTGCTCGGCCTGAAACTGGCGTACACGGATTTTCCTGCCGAGCCATGTTGGGTGGACGGAACTTTAGCCCACTGTATTGAAAGGCTTTTTCTGTTTTCCTGTGAGAAAGCGGGTCTCGGCTGGGTTAAGGTTATCAGCGAAGATGTCGCGATACCGGAACAACAGCGGGTCATCATAAGCGAGCCATCACAGATCGATGACTTCATCGCCAAGCATCGCTTTGATTTATTGGGCATACAGGCCAATTGACAGATACGAATTCGATTTATCCGCTTGACGGAGATTCTCTGCGCAAGCGTTCCATTCGCGGGGCTGTGGTAACGTCCGCGTCCCAGGCGGCCCGCTTTTTCCTGATGCTGGGCTCGCAAATAATCCTAGCACGGCTTCTTCTGCCCGCAGACTTCGGCATCCTCGCCATGGTCGCTCCGATCCTCGGTTTTGTGACCACGATGGCTGATCTCGGCGTCGTGCAGTCTGTTGTCCAGCGGCCCCATATCACGCACCGGGTGCTGAATTCATTTTTCTGGCTGAACGTGTTGCTGACCATTGTGATGGCGGCGGTCGTAATATGCCTCTCACCCTTGCTGGCGCTCTTTTATAAGGAACCGCGCGTTGTCGCTGTCGCCGCCGCCCTTGCCTGGCTTGTGATTGTGGCAGGACTTTCGATGCAGCAATCGGCGTTGCTGAACCGGACGATGCGTTTCGGCTCCCTGGCGATAGCCGAGACGTCCGCGCAGGCGATCAACTTGGCCGTCAGTGCATTTTTGGCTTGGCGCGGTTTTGGCTATTGGTCACTGGTTGCCGGCCAAGCGGCATCGGCTGTTACCAGCGGCATTTTCCTTTGGAGCATGTCGACTTGGCGTCCGTCCTGGCCGGCGCTCAGCCCCGAAGCGGTCGGTATGCTCAAATTCGGAGGCAGCATCACCGTTTCCAATGTCGCCATCTATCTGAATACGGTGCTGGATAACGTCATTATTGGCTTCTATCTCGGAGAAATCGCGCTGGGCCTCTATGATCGCGCGTGGAAGTTGGCGGTGATGCCCCTCAGCCAGCTCATGGCTCCGGTCAATCGTGTTGCTATCCCTGCCCTCTCCCGGGTCGTGGAACAGCCGGACCGCTATCGCAGAATATTCCTACAGATGATGCGGACACTCTTTCTGGTCTCGTTGCCGGGCTTGGCTGTCGCGGTGGCGGCCGCGCACCCGCTTGTGACGCTGCTGTTCGGGCAGCGCTGGCAGGCCGTGGCGCCGGTGTTTTCCTGGCTCTGCGCCGGATCTCTCTTGACGCCCCTGAATTTGGCCATGTTTTGGCTGTTCGTGAGCCAGGGGCGGCCCAAGGATCAGATGGTGTTCGGCACAGCGGCCGCCGTCATCAACGTCACCACCTACTTGGTGGGTGTGCATTGGGGGCTGGTTGGTGTGCCCATAACGTCCACGCTGGTGGCCTATATTCTGCCCACGCCTCTGCTGATCTGGGCCGGTACACGCAGCGGCCCGGTCGGCCTTTCTTTCTTTCTGATGCAGATTTACCCATTCGTGCTGTCAACCGTCGTGTCCATGATCGCGGTGCATTTTTTGATCTCGGAACTGGGGCGCTTGAACATTGCCGAAATGGTCGGCGCGATAGCAGCCAGCTATCTCGTCAGTGGCGCCGTCCTGGTCTGCTTTTCCGCAGGCCGGGAAGCGATCGGCGATATCACCGGCATTATAAGATCGGTTGTCGGCGAGAAGCTTGCGACCTGATTGCGGTCTATTGAACGCAGGGACTGGCGTTCACCCTGCCTCCCCTTACATCTCCGCCCCGTCAGTGCGCGATCTGCGGTGATCGAACCCGGGTCTCGCGTTTGCGCGATTGCAATGCCGTTCGGCGACCGCCGCCGCCCTCCGGAGATGGGGGTTAAGGGTGCCGTAACAAGAGCGATGTCCTTGGCCGGCCCGATGGCTGGCCCCCTGCCCTCCACTCAGACGGGGCCGATGCGCCCAGTTGGTAACTTTGGAAGGCAGAGAGTATACATTCAGGGCGATTCAGCCTGTGCTGGTCTTGTGATGGCCCGAAAAGAATGTCGCTGATTCAAAGTCTTGTTGAATTTGGGGCGTGTTGCGGCGAAGCGGCCGGTATCCTGGATATTCCCTATCTTCGGACAGCCCATCAGCGCCGGCAGAGGATCATCGAGGCTGCGGGGTCTGCGGCGTTGGATGGTCGGCCGACAAGTCCAGAGCGCCTGTTTTGCTGGGTGAGCGATATCCCGCTTGTTGGGCAGCCAAACCTTGGCGCCGAGGGGTACGCCGCCCGCCTGCTGCGTCTGCTGGGGAGATCCAATGCGGCCGACGCCCTGGCCGCGGAAGCGCGGGACTTGGCCGAAGCAGCGCGCGCCAAGGCGGACAAGGACCCGATCGTGGCGGCCGCCTTTCTCTTTCGGGCGCCCGACTCCATTACGCCAGCCTCCCGGGCGGCCTACCACATCTATCTGCGGGGTTTTCTGGGCCCCGCTGAACCTGCCCTTTCGCCGCTGTTTAACGGCCTCGCGAAGGTCGCGCGGCGTCCGGCGCCAGTATTTGATTTCTATGTCGCAGACAGATTGGCAAAAGCGTCCAGGCGCTCTTTGGCGAATGCCAGGACCCTTCGAACCGGGTTAGCCACGGCCTACTCAGTCCTTGGCGGGGCGAGGGCATCCTCCAAGGTCCACGGCATTGCCGAGCTGCTTTTTGCGGGCCACCCTCTTAATGTGATGAAGGCGACCAGGTTGTTTTCGGTGTCGCGCTTGGTGGCTCGCAAACACCTCCTGCGCCTCGAACAGGACGGGTTGGCGGAGCGCGCAACCCGTGCCAAGTCCGGTTCCATTTTTGTCGCCAGGGACGGGCTGATGACTTTTGGCCAAGCGCAGGGAGCCTCTCCTCACAAGGATATGCAGCCCTTGAGCGTCGGGGGAAACAGTCCTCTAACCAATGAGCATCGTCAGCGTCTTGAAGCCATCAGCGACGATATAGCGGCTCGGGTACAGGAACTCGATTTTCTCTTGGATCGGTTGGGTTCCAAGGCAGGGCCCTAGGCTAGGCAGGAGATCACCAAACGAACCGCGGTTAGCCGCGGCTAACCTTTCCCGTATCGGTCGCGTACGCTTGTTAGCCATGGCTAACTTTCTTCCGAACACTGTTCGGAAAAAGCCAGGACCGCACCGAGCAGAATTCCTTAATTCCCCATAACCTATCTTAACCAGTCGTTTACGAAAAACCTGTTGCCTCCAGTTCCGGAATCGGACGAGAAAGGCCATGCAGCGCTTTATGGCGCTGTTTGCGTAAAAAAGCGCAGATTTGTTCGTTTGGGAATATTGCAGCCGTGGCGCAGATTCAGGCCGATAATTACGGACAGGGTGCAGAGCTGAAGACGCTCATTCAGGAGCATGGGGAAAAGCTGTCTGTCCAGCTCCAGGCTCATCATCGTACCATCTTTCCACCCGAGGCTCAGAAGACCATCCGCCGCTTTGGTTCGGCGGAAACAGCCCAACTGCTGGGCATTGCCGAGGGCTATCTGCGGCAGCTCGGGGCGGAGAGGGGCAAGCCGGCCACCGGGAAAACCGGCCGGCGCAGCTACACGGTCGAAGACATTGCCGAAATCCGCAAGCAGCTCGACCAGGGCGCGCGAGGAGACCGCAGATATCTGCCGCACCGCAGGGCAGGGGAGCGGCTACAAGTCATCACCGTCATGAATTTCAAAGGCGGCAGCGGCAAGACCACGACCGCGGCTCATCTTGCACAATATCTTGCCCTGCACGGCTATCGGACTCTGGCGATCGATCTTGATCCCCAGGCGAGTCTGTCGGCGCTTTTCGGGCAACAGCCTGAACTCGATGTCGGACCCAACGAGACACTTTTCGGCGCGATCCGGTACGACCAGGAAAGACGCCCCATCTCAGAGATCGTGCGACAGACCTATATCCCGGATCTGCACATCATCCCCGGCAATCTCGAACTGCAGGAGTTCGAGTATGTGACCCCCAAGGCGCTGATGGAGCGGGAGCAGGGGGATACGTTGTTCTTCGCCCGGATTGGGCAAACTCTCGCAGAGATTCAGGGTCACTATGACGTGGTCGTGATCGATTGCCCTCCGCAGCTGGGCTATCTGACCTTGTCGGCGATGACCGCCGCCACCGCGGTGCTCATCACCATCCATCCACAAATGCTGGATGTGATGTCGATGAGCCAGTTTCTGCAGATGACGGGTGACTTGCTGGAATCAGTGGCAAAGGCCGGCGCCTCGACAGACTATGACTGGATGAAATATCTGGTGACGCGCTTTGAGCCCGGCGATGGCCCGCAGAACCAGATGGTCGCCTTTCTGCGGCAGATTTTCGGCGAGCATGTTCTGAATCATCCGATGCTCAAAAGCACTGCGATCTCCGATGCGGGACTGACCAATCAAACCCTCTTCGAAATCGAACGAAGCCAGCTCACCAAATCGACCTATGACCGGGCGTTGGATTCGGTCAACAACGTCAATGGAGAGATCGAAGCGCTGATAAAGAGCGCTTGGGGCAGGGCGGTATGAGCCGGAAAATCTTCGGCGTACCGGAAGCCGATCAAACCAATGCCGTCAAAACTCAAGTTGAGGCTGCCAAGCCGGAGCGGCGCGTTCATGCCCGGCCGCTCATGGGCCTGGGCGATCTATCCTCCAGCAATGCACAGCCCGTCGGCGCCTTTGGCGCGTCTCTCAACCAGCTCGAACAAAGGGGAAAACGGGCCGAGGAGATCGAAAAGCAGTTGGCGGCTGGCCAATCGGTCGTCAACCTGGACACCGCGCTGATCGATCCTTCATTCGTCTCGGATCGGATGCCTCTTACCGAAGAGGCGCTGGCGGACCTGGTGCAGGCAATCCGCGACAATACCCAGCTCAGTCCGGTGCTGGTGCGCCCGCATCCTGAAAAACCTGGACGCTATCAGACCGCTTTCGGGCATCGGCGCATCCGGGCCGTTTCCATATTGGGTATTCCGGTGCGTGCCATCGTGCGTGCGATGACCGACGAGGAAATGGTCGTCGCGCAGGGGCAGGAAAACCATGCCCGCAAGGATCTTTCCTACATCGAAAAAGTGCGTTTCGCGCAGCGGTTGGAAACACGTTTCCGGCGGGAAACCATCATGGCCGCGATGTCGATCCACAAGAGCGACTTGTCCAATATGCTCACCGTTGCGCACCGGATTCCGGAGGCGGTGAGCGACGCTATCGGTCCCGCCCCAAAGACCGGCCGTCGTGGCTGGATCGAACTGGCGGAGCTCATGAAAAATCCAGGCCTGGGTGAAAAGACCGGGAAGCTGATTGCGGATCCACAATTGCAGACACAGGACAGTGACGAACGGTTCAAGACCGTTTTATCCCTGCTGAAGGTCCCCAATCCCAGGAAACAGCCTGACCAACTGACGGATCGGCATGGGCAAAGTTTCGGGACGGTCCTGTGCACCCCCCGCAATGTGACCATTACGGTCGATCGCAAGAAGTCGCCGGCATTTGCTGACTTTCTGCTTTCGCGCATCCAAGGGCTTCATGAAGAATTTGCAGCGGGGAAGAGCAAGTCGAACGAGACGCTGCAATGAATGATCTCGACACGGTGCGAGAATCGAAGCTTCTTTCGGCCGCACCGCTAACCGCATTGAAAAGGGGGGACGATGGAACGACCTAGCTAAGAAAAAGCCCGGAGTTGGCGCTCCGGGCTCTCGGAAATCAGGTATTCACTGAGGATCGTAGACCGGTCAGTCAACGAATCACTTCCTCAAGATAGGCGTATAGCTCGCAGAAAATCAAGCTGAAATGGTTCAGCTGGTCTGCGTCCTGATTCCGATCATCTAATCCGCAAGCCGATCCGGTCCAACGATGAATTGAAGTTGGCAGCGTGGATCTGTGCGCTTGCGTGATTGCGTCTTTGTGGTGCTGGGGACCCACCGCAAAGGCATGTCGGAGGTCACCTTGAAATTGAGGAGATCGGAACGGACGAAAATAAAAAGCCCGGAGTTGGCGCTCCAGGCTTTTTGGAGTTCTCGGATCACTTTTGCTCAAGTGTCTCCGCGTCTTGGCGGCGCGAATAGATACGCACCCAGCTTTGCCGTCAAGCGCGGCTTTAGCGCCAGGCGGAGCTTTGCCTTCCGGGAAATATTTTCGTGCATCCGCTGGAAGCCATGCATCTTGGAAGCAATTCGGGAGCATTGCCGGCACACCCCCGCTACGTGTCGCCGGCCGCTGATAGACATCGTGCTAATTACGATCGAGCGCCGGCATTGGACGAGAAAGGTCTTTTGCCCGGTCATCTGCTCGCCACTTTTAAGGGCGCTGCCCGCTATATCGGCCTCAGAGGTAATATCATCGTCGCCATGGATTATCTGTTCGCCCTGACCAGGCCGCTGGATTGGACCGGTGATAGCCGGCCAATCGTTTGGCCCAGCGCGCGAGAACAGAGCGAGGCGTTGGGTTTGTCGCTTTCGGGCGTCAAGTTTCTGAATCGTCGGCTGATTGAGTTGGGCCTCATTCTCGCAAAGGACAGTCCGACGGGTGCCCGGTGGGGCCGGCGGGGTCACAATGGCCAGATCATTGAGGCATATGGCTTTGATCTGTCTCCGCTTGCCCATCGCGCGGCGGAGTTCGCTGCCATCCGGGATGCGGGCCGGGAGGATGACCGGATCCGGGCGCAGCTGCGCCGGCGGAAAACGGTCGCGATAAAGAGCATTGGTCAGATTGTTCGTACTGCGGCCGAACAGGACATCGATACGCCGGATCTTTACGCCCTGGCGGACCGCATATGGCCGATCAACGAGACGCTGGCGCCCTCTGCCGATCGTCATGCCCTTGTTCGCGCCGTTGAGGAGATCGAGCGGCTGAGAGCGGCCGTCCACAGGCTGTTTCGTGAGCTTGTTGCCGGCGAGAGAGATCAGGCGATGGACGGGTCAAAAATCACGCCTGCGGCCATAGAGATGGCAAATAATAACCCCACGGGGTCATTCTGCAGACCTCCTAATAACAACTACAAACCAACTGATAATCCTTCGGATAGTAAAAGCTCTGAACAGAGCGGTAGCGATTTTGCCGGGAGCTCAGCTAACACAACAGCACCGGAAACGGGAAAGGTGCTCAACATCCCGGTTGTCCGGCCAAAGGAAGTTATCTCGTTGGCGCCGGTTCTCGGCCGGTATCTCAACCAGGATTTGGAGCGACTCGACACGGAACGTGCTGTTGTGGCTGTTTTGTCGGCGGCCGAGGCCTGTGCTTTCAAGGAGCTGGGTGTTTCAAAATCGCTTTGGCAAGAGGCGCAGGGGGAAATGGGACTATGGCCTGCGGTCTTGGCTGTTATGCTCGTTGCCGCCAAAGATCCAGATTACTTTTCCAGAACTCCCGCTCATTATTTCGCCGGTATGGTCGCCAAGGCGAAGGGTGGAACTTTGCGCCTTGATCGGTCTATCTGGGGTCTTCGCACGCGGGCGGGAAGGCCGGCCGGTGGGGGAGAGGGGGTCTATTCTTAGGCGTGAGCTGGGCTGTCACGGTATCTAACCGTTAACGATACGTTTCGCCCATCCATACGGACCGGGCTGCGTGATTTCGAAATATCGCCAAAGACGCCGATAGTGATTGCCGAAGTGAGAAGGCCCCAGTCTATCCCAAGTGGGGGACGGTATTTTTACCCTTTCGCGCCTAGTTTTTGCCCTTAAGTCTTGGCTTTCTTTGAACAAGCGTTGGTAACTGGAGATTTTATGGCGGAGTTCTCTACTGGTCCCGTGCTGGTATCCGGAGGGGCCGGTTACATCGGCAGTCATGTCGTGTACGCGCTCAAGCAAGCCGGCTGGACCCCTATCGTTATTGACGATCTGAGCAACGGCCATAAATTTGCGACCCAGCTCGCGCCTGTATTTCACCGCGGAGATATCGCGGACGCTGACCTGGTTGCCCACCTGTGCCGCAAATACAAGCCCACGGCGGCGATGCACTTTGCCGCTTTCATCGAAGTCGGCGAGTCTGTGAAGAATCCCGCCAAGTACTTCGGCAACAACAGGGACAAGGCCGCCGCGTTTTTCCATACTTTGGCAAAGGAAGGGGTCCGCAACGTCGTTTTTTCAAGCACCGCGGCGGTGTATGGCGAGACGGAGGAGGGGGTAGCTTTAACGGAGGACTATCCCACTCGGCCGATCAACCCCTACGGAGAATCCAAACTCGCCGCGGAAAAAATCCTGCAGTCTATCGGCATGAGGACGGCGATTTTGCGATATTTCAATGTCGCCGGGTGCGCGCCTGATGCGGGGATAGGGGAGGCCCATTATCCGGAAACGCACCTTATTCCCCGAATCGTGGTGCCATTGATCGGTGCTCCGCCGGAGCTGCAGCGGGTTTTGGGATTGGGCCAGGGCTTCAAGATCTATGGTGATGATCATGCCACCCGCGACGGGACGGCGGTTCGGGATTATTTGCACGTTCTGGATCTGGCTGATGCCCATTTGCGAGCGCTGAGCTATCTCGTGCGAGGCGGCGAAAGCAGCATTTTCAATCTTGGTAGTGGATCGGGCTATTCGGTCAAGGAAATCGTTCAAGCCGCGCGGGAGGTTCTGGACCGGCCCGAATTTTCGCCAGAAATTGTGCCGAGGCGGGCCGGCGATCCGGCAATGCTCGTGGCCAACAGCGAAAAAGCTCAGAAGGTTCTTGGCTGGCGTTCGCTTCGCCCTGTTTCCGACATGATACAGTCTGCGGCAGCATGGCATCGCGGCAGCCAGTATCAGGAAACTATTCTGGCAAAAGCCGCTGTTTTTTCCGCTTGAGGGCATACTCGAAACAAGGCTTGCGCTCAGAGGAGAGACCAGTAGATTGACGGCGCTTTGCGGCTGATGAGTAGTTGCCTTGGATCTTCTTGGACAAATAACTGCCAATATCGGCCCTGGTCCTCACTATGAGGAACATCAGGAGGCTTTGTCTCCGCCGAACAATCCGCTGGTCAAGCTGATAGCGTTTTATCTGCCGCAGTTCCATGCCATTCCTGAAAACGATCAATGGTGGGGTGCGGGCTTTACCGAGTGGACCAATGTTACGAAAGCTGTTCCCCGCTTTGTGGGCCATTATCAGCCGCGCTTGCCAGGAGCTTTAGGCTTTTATGATGCCACGCGGCCGGATGTGCTGGAGCGGCAGGCGGCACTCGCCAAGCAATATGGGATCGGCGGTTTCTGCTTCCATCATTATTGGTTCCAGGGCCGGCGCATTCTCGAGAAGCCTCTGGAGGTCTTGCTCGCGAACCCTCAGATAGATCTTCCCTTCTGCGTAAATTGGGCGAATGAAAGCTGGACGCGGCGCTGGGACGGACAAGAAAAAAGCATCCTTTTGCAGCAGGATCACAGCTCAGAGGACAGCCTGGAATTTGCCCGCTCATTGGAGCCCTTGTTCCGGGATAAGCGCTATATCCGAATTAATGGCCGTCCGCTGTTTCTTATCTACCGGATGGCGATTTTTCCAAACCCGAATGAAACGATTGCGCGGTGGCGCGAGCATTTCATTGCCGCAGGTCTCGGAAATCCATTTATAGCGATGGTTCAGCGTCACGGGGACGGCGACCCGTCGCGATATGATCTTGATGCGGCTGTGGGATTTCCGCCGTTTTATTTAAGCCCAAATATTCCGGTCCTGGACGATCTCGAGTTGCTTGATCCGAAGTTTGTCTGCAGAGCCCGCAGCTACCGCGCGTTGGCGGAGGCTACGATGGCGGAATACAAGCGCGAGAAGCGCGTTTTTCCCGGCGTAACACCTTCATGGGACAATGAAGCCCGCATTCCCGGGCAGGGTTTCAGCTTCATCGGCTCGACGCCGGCCGAATATGGGCGCTGGTTAAAGTCCGCCTGTCTTGCGTCAATGCGTGAATTCGCCGGCGACGAGAGATTGGTTTTCATCAATGCCTGGAATGAATGGGCAGAAGGTGCCTATCTCGAGCCGGATCGTCACTTTGGATTCGCCTATCTCCTGGAAACCAGACGCGTCTTGGACACGCTTTCCCCCCAACTGTTGGATCTGCCTGAAGCATCAGCGAGCGAATGGGTGCCTCCGAATCCAACCCTGAAGCGCCGATTGAGGCGCAAGGCGCGAGAGGTGCTTAATTTTTTGGCTAATTGTGCGGAAGAACTGGCATGGAAGCTGCGCAAACCCGTGCCCATATTCCGGCCGCAAAGACATAAATCTGATACCTAGCCGGGGATGAACGTGGAACCGCAGGCTGAATATTATCAGCAGAGTCGGCCCGAGATGCTCGCGTTCCTGCCGGAAAGCCCGCAAAGGATACTTGATATTGGATGCGGTGACGGCTTTTTCGGTGCAGCGGTAAAACAGAAATTCCCCACCTGCGAAACGTGGGGTGTTGAAGCTGTAGCAGAAGAAGCACGGACGGCAGCGCTTCACAATGATCGCGTAATAACCGGCCTGCTGGAAGAAACGGTTGATTTGCCGGAGCGCCACTTCGATGCGGTCTTCATGAATGATGTTCTGGAGCATATGACATGGCCAGAACCGGCGTTGGCTACCGCGAAACGAATACTCAAGCCGCAGGGAAGGCTGGTCATCTCCTTGCCAAACGTGCGCTATTTTTTGAACGTTCGTGATCTTGTGTTCAAAAATGATTGGGAATATCAGGATCGCGGAATCCTCGACCGCACGCATTTCCGGTTTTACACGACCAGAAGCGCCGAAAATCTGTTGCGAAAGAATGGCTACGTGGTCGAGACGGTTGTGGGCATCAACCAGCCGGCGCTGAGTCTGCCCTACCGATTACTCTTCTGTCTCGCACCAAAGTTTTTCTATTGGATGCGATTTCCGCAATTTGCGATTGTCGCCAGGCCCAAGTGACCTGTTGCAGCCCAGCGTTCATAGAAAGAAGGTTATGGCGCCGGCTCGGCGTCATTTGTCCCCGATCTGGATGCCTTGATTTCGACGGCCTTTTTATAATCTTCCTCGAGCATTCCCCATTTTCGGGTTCGAATGTCCGTTTTTATGACGCGAGCGGGATTGCCGGCCACAATGGTGTTTGGGGCGACGTCCTTGGTCACAACGGAACCGATAGCTACGATTGAGCCGTCGCCGATGCGAACGCCGGGAAGAATGATCGAGCGCGCACCGATGAAGCAATTTCTGCCGATATAAGTGTCCGTGTGCATGACGCGCACCAAATCGTGCGAAAGGATAGCCGCACCAAAGGCCACCAGCGTGCCTTCTCCGATATGAATGCCGCGAGGGTTCGTACGGTCGAGATGGGCCTTAAGGGAAATTTCTGTATCGGGATGAATATCCATTCCCAGGCTGCGAAGATGCAGCCAGCGCAGGCGAAGGAGCAGTTGTCTGGTCGCGAGGGCGGCGTACCGGATCAAGCCTTTCCGGTTTGGCTTGCGCCTTCTCTTTCGCGCCGGCGACGTGGTTATTTGGGCAGATTCCTGCATACGGTCTCGCCAAAGTCGAACGTTAGAAATGAGCGGACGGCTTTTCAGTGCGGGGCATGGTTTTTAGCTGGATCTCGCCGGGGCACCGTACGCGATCTCCATGTTCGCGCTTCTCGCCGCCTGTGTCATCGCAGTCCTTCGATAAGATGAGACCAGGGCAACCAGCGCGCCAAGCATCATGAACACGATCGGGTGGTTGTCCTGCTGACTAAACACGGATTTTACGATGATGAAGACGACCAATGATGCCGTAATTGGCAACAGGAAGGATGAGTTCTCATCGTTCGAAGGCGCGAACAGTGCCCGCCGGACCCCTTCATAAATAGCAATCAAAAACATCCCATAATAAACGATCAACCCCACTATTCCATATTCCAGAAGGACGGACAGATAATATGTGTCGATCGTTATCCTCCCGGTTTCCCCGGGGTGAATCGTTGCGGCGCCCTGGCCGATGCCATATCCAAAAGGCCACTGGAGGAATTTCTGAAAGCCGACGCGGTATTGTTCGACGCGCGTGTCCGTGCTCGCCGCATGGGAGCCATCATTTCCAAAAATGAGAACCTGGAAGCGGTGCGAAGCAAGCATAAGGCCGCCGAATAATCCCACTCCCACCGGGAGGAACCACAGCGCTGATCCTGCAATCAGGCTACCTTTGTTACGCTGCCAATTATTGAAAGCTACCGTAAATATGTAGAATCCCGAACCGGCCACCGCTCCGATCATGCCCAGCTTTGCATTGGTCAGGAAATCGCCGTAGAGCACGACTGGTAGAGAGATAAGGGCCGCTATCCTTGTTCTTCGAGGAAAACGCGACGTCGAAAAGTGGAGAATGAAGGGTAAGGTCAGGGCGAGATACTCAGCCAGGCCCAGGGGAGTGCTGAATGTTGCTTCCGCGCGGTAACGATCCGTGTAGGCTCGCATGTGCGGTTCTAGGATGGCTTGAACTGCGTCATCATCCACTTTTAGAAAGCTGGGGATATGGCCAACCCAGGGGAGACGGCCGAGCCGGTATTCCCACATGGCGATCAAACTGACGAATACCGCCATGGCCCAAAGCAAATAGGACCAGCGCTTAATCTGGCCAGGCTTCTGAAAGACATAGGCCGCGGCAAAAAACATGGCCGTCCACGTGGTTTGGGCGACGATGAATTTCTGGATAGAGGCCGAAACGTCGTGCGACAATGCGATTGAATAAAACTGAACGAATACAAAGATTCCGAGCAGGACCGGAACGGCGGCAATCCCTTTAAGGCTCGTGCAAAGCGCGCTGCGGAAGTCGTGGGACATTGAAATGCATGACAGGAGTATCAGCACCAGGGGAAAAGCTGTCAGCCGTATTAAAGTGATCCACGGTAGACCGGGCAGGGCGATCGCCAGATAGTTTGGCCAGACGATCAGCACAATAAAGCTGGCATAAAAGAGCCATTCGAGCGTTCGGGTCGGCGCCCAGTTCGCCTCTGGCAGTGCCCAGATGACCAGAAGCAAAAGCACTGCAAGCGGCGACATCAGGAAGGCAAAGGCGCTTGGCACCAGGAGAGAGAAAAAGAAGCCATATATGAAGCAGAACAGCATCAAACCGACGAGCCCCAGGAGCAGCTTGAACTTGCTGCGCTTCAGGCGCCGATAAGACGCAAGAACTTCGTTCGGCTCTTTGGGCTCCCGGGGGCGCCGAAACCAGTTCGACCAATGCCGGCCGGCAGGCTGAATGTCGCTCTGGAACATCCGCTAGCGTTTGATCCTAGGTGGTCATAATTACTGTATGGCGAGTGTTATTCTAAGGCGCCGACGCGACGTCGCACAAGCTCGCCTTCAGGGATCGAGATCATAGAACTCCCCTGGTCCATCGGCAGGTATGCGAACGCGCCATCGTTCGTGACGCCGTTCCAGCTCACCGTTAAGGAAGCTGGAGAGGGCCTCTACGGAATGCACGCCGCTGTACAGGTCAATAAGCTGCCTGATCAGGGACTGACGGCGCTCGATTTCCTCTGCGGTATGGGTTTTGGCGGGGGAAAGACGGTCCTCAGACCGAAGATGCGGAACACGACGTCTTCTTCGGAGTTCGCCTATGATCAGGGTCAGTAAAACGCCGAATGCCATGGCCAGAACGAGGGCGCAGCCGGCCAGAACCGTAGGCTGTCGGAAGATGTTGCTCGCGAGTTCCACCGCCGGATGCCTTCATTCCCGATGTCGAGAGCGGCCGAAAAGCCGACTGCAAGTTTTTGGATAATGGACAATGATTCTTTGAAGGCTGCCGGACGTCTGGTTCGTCACTCTTTTCACGCGTGACATAGAAAAGGCTTAAACAACTTCAGAATGCTTATCCAGTCGGGCACGCCATGGTCGAATTAACCTTTTTGGCACGCGGAGATGCCGCGCGGAGGATCTCTAACTGCTTGAATTCATTGGTAGATCGTGAAACATTCCCGGGCGGTAATTACGCCATGACTCGGCTCGAGTCACAGCCTTAACCTTGCATGAAAGTGTTGGCATGAGTGAAGCGGCATCCGGCGCACGGCGCGGCATTATTTTAGCCGGCGGCTCCGGGACTCGTTTGTTTCCCGTGACCAAAAGCATCAGCAAGCAGCTGATGCCGGTCTATGACAAACCGATGATCTACTATCCCATATCCACGCTTATGCTGGCGGGCATCAGGGACATACTGATTATCACCACGCCGCGGGACAGAGATTGTTTCGTCGATCTCTTGGGCGATGGATCCCAGTGGGGTATCCGGCTGCAATATGCGACGCAGCCGGAGCCGGGAGGACTGGCCCAAGCATTCCTGATTGGGGAAGAGTTTCTTGCTGGCCACCCATCCGCTCTGATCTTGGGTGATAATATTTTTTATGGCGAAGGCCTGGGGAAGTTGCTCGCGCATGCGAATCGCAACAGGACCGGGGCGACCGTGTTTACCTACCAGGTCTCGGACCCCCGGCAATATGGGGTTATTTCATTCGACGGCACCGGAAAGCCGGATGCCATTGAGGAAAAACCACTGAAGCCGAAGTCGCATTGGGCTGTTACCGGTCTTTATTTTTATGACCACCGAGTCGTGGATTATGCGAAATCGATCCGACCCTCTGGCCGGGGCGAGCTCGAGATAACCGATGTTAATCGCCTCTATTTGGAGGCTGGGAACATGCAAGTGGAGATGATGGGACGTGGCTTCGCCTGGCTCGACACGGGAACACACGCGTCCTTGATGGATGCAGCCTTGTACGTCCGCATCTTGGAGCAACGGCAAGGGTTCAAGATTGCCTGTCCGGAGGAAATCGCATGGCGCATGGGAAATATCTCCACGGAACAATTGCGGCAAATCGCGGAACCATTGGTGAAAAGCGGCTATGGCGACTACCTGTTGAATCTGCTGAGAGATAGAAATTCTATTCCGTAAACACCCCAAACAATTCGGTATGTCATGAAGATTATCGAGACAAACATTCCAGACGTGAAGATCCTTGAACCGGCCGTATTTTCTGACGATCGGGGCTATTTTTTGGAGACCTGGAATGCTCAGGGGTTTAGCAAAGCGGGGTTAAGCTGGACCTTCGTTCAGGATAACCAGTCCAAGTCGCGCAGGAATGTGCTGCGGGGCATGCACTATCAGATTCAATCTCCCCAGGCGAAATTGGTGAGAGTTGTGACAGGTGCTATCTATGACGTTGCCGTTGATGTGCGCCGCAATTCGCCGACTTTTGGACATTGGGTGGGGACTGAACTGTCAGAAAATAATCATCGCATGATGTGGATTCCGGTTGGGTTCGCACATGGCTTCCTGTCGCTGACGGACGAGACGCAACTGGTCTATAAGTGCACGGATTTTTATGCCTCTCAGTATGAGAGGACTATCATGTGGAACGATCCTGATCTGGCAATCTCTTGGCCAATTCCCGCGGGCGAGCGTCCTATAATTTCCGGAAAGGACAGCGCGGGCAGCCCCTTGAAAGAAGCGGACCTTTTTGCATGAACGTTCTACAGCTTGGTGGGACCGGCCAATTGGGGTTGGCCCTGCAAGCCACCAAGCCTGAAGATGTGGTACTTACCGTTGCCGGACGCAAAGAGGTCGACTTTACCAATCCTGCGGCCGTCGAAGAGTTCGTTTCGAATAGCGCCGCGGACATCATCATCAATGCGGCGGCCTATACCGCTGTGGACAAAGCCGAAAGCGAAGAGGAAGCGGCCTTCCAGGTGAACGCCCAGAGCGTGGGAGCCATCGCGCGCGCCGCCGCTCGCATCGGTGCTCGCTTTATTCATGTTTCCACGGATTATGTATTCGATGGCACCAAGGCCGGCTATGGCCCGAATGACACGACCTCGCCGCTAGGGGCTTATGGGCGTTCAAAGCTGGCTGGAGAAAGGCTTGCGCTTTCCCATTGCTCAAACAGCCTGATCGTGCGAACCGCCTGGGTTTATAGCGAGCATGGCAACAATTTTGTGAAGACCATGATCCGGCTCATGTCTTCACACCCTCAGGTAAAGGTTGTAGCCGATCAGATCGGCACGCCGACCTATGCCTATTCCCTGGCTCAAACCTTGTGGCGTCTGGTGCAGATCGATAGTCGCGGGATTCTGCATTTTACCGATAGCGGCGTGGCGTCCTGGTATGATTTCGCCTGCGCCATTCAGGAAATTTCGCTGGAGCTTGGTCTGTTAAAGGCCGCTGTGCCAGTCTTGCCCATTTCCACGGCTGAATTTCCGACCCCCGCAAAAAGGCCGGTGCTTAGCATTCTGGACAAGTCCAAGACCTGGGAACTCCTGGGTGGGCCGGCGGCCCACTGGCGATCGACCTTGCGACTGATGTTGGAGAGATATCGGGGTTTGTAACTGCGGGCTTCAGGGAGCCTTCGGCTTCTCCTGCATTTTCGGCATGGCGGCGGCAATACCCGACATGGACTTTCCTTTGTCACGCATTTCCTTTTCGCACCGGGCTGTTTCGGTGATGAATTCCGACGCCGACATCAGCCCGAACGCTTCGGCTGTGGCCGACGGCAAATCCATGCTTGGCTTGGCCGCGTTCAGGCGGCCGAGGTAGTAGTAGCCCCCGATTAGGGATTCCAGTTGATGCCGTGGGTCCGGTAATTGGTTGATCTTCGCCATGATCGCCATGCAGCGCAAATCGGCGGCGTCGGTCTCCTCAGCGTTGGCGCTAGTCACAGTCGCCATGATGGTGAAAAGCAAGAGGGCTACGAAAGAAGCGCGCATGGGCCACCGTTCGGGGTTTATCCGTCAGCCAGTATCCATATCGCAGACCGGCCGTATAGCCGGGGTGGGGCTCCGCGCCCCGCCACAAAAAAAAGACCGCCCGAAGGCGGTCTTTTCTATTGAGAAGACTTTGGCCGCTTACGCAGTGACGGCGCTCTGGCGACGATTGCTGCGCAGCATGAAGCCAATCATGCCGAAGCCTAGGATCATCATCGCCCAGGTCTGGGGCTCCGGAACCGCAGAAATCGCGGCGGCGAAAGTGTCGAACTCAAACGCCGGAGCAGTGCTGCTGAAGACCACCTGATTCACAGGGCTATCGAACGTAAAGAAGAAGCGCCGATTCGTATCGCCGCTCGTCTGATCGCCATTGGCAACGCCCTGGGCCAACTGCGTACCAGTAAAGGACTGGACCAAAGTGCCGTTATCAAAGAACGACAGCGTGTTGTAGGTATCCAGCGAGCCCAGATAGAAGCTGAGGGATTTGAGCTCAAAACCGCTCTTCGCGGAGAAGACCGCATTAGCGCCAGGCTCCGCAGCGCCGAAATTGGTGTTATCATTCGTCGGTGCAGCCACCCAGCCCGGCGAGCTCATGGCGTACTGACCACCAGCAAATGTGAAATGGGCTGAGTCGGCGATGCTATCAAAATCCCAAACGATAGACTCGCCCGGGCCAACGCCATTGTTGTCGTAGGCATTGGGGGTCGTAAAATTGACCGCAGCGGAAGCGGTGGTCGTCAATGCCGCAAGCGCAACAGCAGCTACCGCAAGTCTCGCCAATATACGCATCATGAACTCCCCTGAGGACCGAAGCTGAAACGTAGCAGAATCGGAAACGGTTGCAATGTAAATCTCCGCCTAATCCAATGTTAACCATCAATTTTTTGCGACATTGGCCTTAAAGAATTTCTTTATAGTTACTGGGGGTTGCCTCGAGAAAATTGGCAACGATCCGTAAGGTAGTCTCCATTGCTGCAATGCACCGGGGAGCCAAAATCACGACGTATCTTCGCTGTATGACCGGGGTGCCAGCTGCGGCCCAACGCGCCTGGGACACAAAAATGTCAAGAGGAACAATGGTTTCGCGGGAAAGAGTAAAACGAGCGCTGCCCAAATCTATCCTGCGGACTCTCAAGGGTCTACGCGGGCGGCTGGCCGCCCCGCCCTTGGAGGACATCGTCCTGCACGGTTATGAGGCCGAGCCTGATCCTAATGCTCGGCCACGCCTGAACCTGGTAATCCCCAGCATTGCCCCCGAGAAAGCCTTCGGGGGGGTGGTGACCGGCATCGACATCTTTCTTGAACTGGGCCAACGGACCGGCGCCGAGTTGCGCATCATCCTGGACGAATTTGGACCGGTACCGCATGGTCATTGCATCGCCGACCGGGCCCGCAGGTTGGCCGTCGATGAAGCCAGCATAGAAATCGTGCCGAGATTGGCGGAAACGCCGCGCATAGCGGTCCGCCCGCGGGATATTTTCTTCGCGTATAACTGGTGGACAAGTCTGAATGTCCGGGATCTGGTCACGCAGCAAAGTCGCCAATTCGACGGTCCGATCAGGCCGTACATATACCTGATCCAGGAATATGAACCCTCTTTCTATCCTTTTTCCTCGACCCACATGATGGCGAGGAAAGCGCTCTCTCCGACATCGCCCTGTTGGGGCATTTTCAACAGCGGCGAACTCTATGGCTATTTTTGCGGACAAGGGCACGAGATGGATCGAAGCTTTGTCTTCGAGCCTCAGCTCAACAGTTCGCTGAGAACATTTCTTGAAAAGGCGCCAAAGAAAAAGCAACCGCGGTTGTTGGTCTATGGCCGTCCCGCCATAATTCGCAATTGCTATCCTGCCGTCGAAAAGGGCTTAAAGCTGTGGGCAAATCGCTATCCTGAATTCGCTCACTGGCAGATCGTTTCTGCCGGAATGGCTCATTCCCCCCTGACCATCGGTCCTGATCGTGTGATGAGATCCGCGGGAAAGCTTTCTCTGGAGGAATATGGAGAATTGTTGCTGACCTCTGCGGCGGGCCTTTCACTGATGTCCTCGCCCCATCCGAGTTATCCGCCGCTCGAGATGGCACATTTTGGCTTATGGACCGTGACCAATGATTACGCCAACAAGGATATGGGCCGGTCGCACACGAACATCATTGCGACCAAGGATATTGCGGCTGAAAGCATTGCCGATGCCTTGGCACAAGCTTGCCGGAATTTCGAAAAGGATCCTGACAGTGGATGGCGTGGCCGGTCGTTACGACCGTCCTTCATGGAAAGCGGGTCGTTCGCATTTATGGTTGACCTTTCGTACGAATTTCACCGCATCTGGGAAAAGACCCAGGCGTCGCTAAACGCTTTGGGGCTGCCGGCGCTGCGTGGCGGGTTGACCCGGCCCCGCT
>CAYQZM010000086.1:0-11783 GCA_964421935.1 uncultured Rhizobium sp.
GATGTCCAGATTGATGGAGACCGGCAGCGCCGCGCGCAGCTGGGGCAGCTGATTGAAGATCGCATCCACCACCTGAATGACGTTGGCGCCGGCCTGCTTGGTGATCTGAACCAGCACCGCGGGGCGGCCATTGAACGTACCGAGGTTGCGGATATTTTCGACGCCGTCAAAAACCTCGGCCACGTCCGAAAGCCGCACTCCGGCGCCGTTGCGGTAGGCGATGATCAGGCCCTTATAGTCATTGGCCAGGGACGCATTGTCATTGGCATAGACCTGAAACGTCTGGCCCTGCTGCTGGACGGCGCCCTTGGGGCTGTTGGCATTGGCGGCGCTGATGGCGGCCCGCACATCCTCCAGCCCGATGCCGTATTTGAACAAGGCGCGGGGATTGAGCTCGATGCGAATGGCGGGCAGCGAGGCGCCGTTCAGATCGACATTGCCGACCCCCGAAATCTGCGACAGCTTCTGCTGGATGATGTTGGAGGCCTGGTCGTAGATCTGGCCCGGCGACAGGGTCTTGGAGGTCATCGCCAGGATCAGGATGGGAAAGTCGGCCGGGTTGAACTTGCGGTAGGTGGGATTGGTGCGCAGCGCCGCGGGCAGGTCGGCGCGCGCCGCGTTGATGGCGGCCTGCACGTCTCGCGCCGCCCCGTCAATGTCGCGGCTGATATCGAATTGCAGCACGATCTGGGCATTGTTGACGTTGCTGCGCGAGGTCATTTCCGTGACCCCTGCGATCGTGCCCAGATGCCGCTCCAGCGGCGTCGCCACGCTGGACGACATGGTTTCGGGGCTGGCGCCCGGCATACTGGCACTCACCACGATGGTGGGAATGTCGATGTTCGGCATCGGCGAAACAGGCAGCAGGAAATAGGCGGTCAACCCCGCCAGTCCCAGGCCCAGCGCCAGAAGCGTGGTGGCGATGCGGCGCTGAATGAAAAGCCGCACCAGATTCATTCGGCCGGCTCCGGCTCAGGCCCGGCATGGCTGGCCCGGCGCCGCGCCCGCCATTCGCGGAACTGCCGCCCGGCACGATCGAAATAGATATAGATCACCGGCGTGGTGAAAAGGGTCAGAAGCTGGCTGACCAGCAGGCCGCCGACGATGGAGATACCAAGAGGATGGCGCAGCTCCGAACCCATGCCGGAGCCCAGCATCAGCGGCAGGGCACCGAACAGCGCCGCCACCGTGGTCATCAGGATGGGGCGGAAGCGCAGCAGGGCGGCCTGGTGGATGGCATCTTCCGGCGACTTGCCTTCATTGCGTTCGGCTTCCAGGGCGAAGTCGATCATCATAATCGCGTTCTTCTTGACGATGCCGATCAAGAGGATGATGCCGATAATGGAGACGATGTTGAGGTCGTGGCCGGTGATGATCAGGGCCAGCAGCGCGCCCACACCGGCCGACGGCAGGGTGGACAGGATCGTCACCGGATGGATGAAGCTCTCATAGAGCACCCCCAGCACGATATAGACCGTGATGATGGCGGCCAGGATCAGCAGTACTTCGTTGGAGAGCGCGGACTGGAAGGCCAGCGCCGAGCCTTCGAACTGGGTGGTGATGCCTGGCGGCGTGCCGACGTCAATCTCTGCCTGCTGAATGGCATCCACCGCCGCGCCCAGCGAATAACCTGGCGCCACATCGAAGGAGAAGGTGGCGGACGGGAATTGGGACAAATGATCCACTTCCAGCGGCGTGGGGCGCTGTTCGATCTTGGCGATGGCGGACAGCGGCACCTGGCCGCCGCCCGCGGTGGGCATATACATGTCCTGCATCGACTGGACCGAGTTCTGCAGGCGAGGATCGGCCTCCAACACCACCCGGCGCTGATTGGACTGGGTAAAGATAGTCGAGATCTGGCGCTGACCGAAACTGTCGTAAAGGGCGTTGTCGATCGTGGCCGCGGTGACACCAAAGCGGGCAGCGGTGTCGCGATCCACCACCAGATACGCCGAGAGGCCCTGGTCGAGGAATGAGGTGGAGACGTTGCGAACCGCGCGTACGGTCCGCAGATGATCCAGCAGCTTGGGGACAAAGCCATTGAGGGCGCTCGCCGTGGCGGCCTGCAACACGAACTGGTACTGGGCACGGCTGACCACCGAGTCCGTGGTCAGGTCCTGCACCGGCTGCAGATAGAAGGTAATGCCTGGCACGCTGTGCGCGTCCTCGGCCAGCCGGTCCATCACGGTGGAGACGCCGTCGCGCTGGTCCTTGGGCTTCAGGTTGATCAGGAAGCGGCCGCTGTTCATCGTGGTGTTGGTGCCGTCCACCCCGATGAAGGAGGAAAGGCTCGCCACATCCGGGTCCTGCAGGATCTTGGCGGCGAGCTGTTGCTGGCGATCAGCCATGGCCTGGAAGGAAACGGTAGGGCCGGCCTCGGTGATGGCCTGGATGAAGCCGGTATCCTGCAGCGGGAAAAAGCCCTTGGGGATGGCAACATACATAACGACGGTCAACACCAGGGTGCCCACCGCAATCAGAAGCGTGAAGCGCTGATGCCTCAGCACCCAGATCAGCAGCCGGTCATATTCGGCCACCATCCGGTTATAATAGCCCTCAATGCGGCGCTGGATGCCGCTCTCACGCTTGACGTCCTCGGCATGGCTGCGCAGCAGCTTGGCGCACAGCATCGGCACCAGAGTCAGCGATACCACCGCGGAAATCAGGATGGTGACGGCCAGGGTGACGGCGAATTCGCGGAACAGCCGCCCCACCACTTCCTGCATGAACAGCAGCGGAATCAACACCGCGATCAGCGACACCGTCAGTGACACGATCGTGAAGCCGATTTCGCCCGCCCCCTTCATGGCGGCGTTGTACGGGGTCTCGCCCGCCTCGATATAGCGGGAGATGTTCTCGATCATGACGATGGCATCATCCACCACAAAGCCGGTGGAAATGGTCAGCGCCATCAGCGACAGATTGTTGAGCGAATAGCCCAGCAGATACATGGCGGCGAAGGTGCCCACGATCGAGAGCGGCACCGACAGGCTGGGGATGAAGGTGGCGGGAAGGCTGCCGAGGAAGCAGTAGATCACCGCCACCACCAGCACCACCGCCAGGATCAGCTCGAATTCCACATCCGCCACCGAGGCGCGGATGGTCTCGGTGCGGTCGGTCAGGGTCTTCACGTCCACCGAGGCCGGCAGGCCCGCCTGGATCTGGGGCAGCAGTTCCTTGATGGAATCCACCACCTGGATCACGTTGGCGCCGGGCTGGCGCTGCACATTGATCAGAATGGCCGGGGTCTTGTTGGCCCAGCTCGACAATTTGTCGTTCTCGGCACCCGGCATGACATTGGCCACGTCGCGCAGATAGACCGGCGCACCGTTCTTGTAGGCCACCACGATGTTCTTGTAGGCCTCGGCGTCCTGCAACTGGTCGTTGGCATTGATGGTGTAGGACTGCATCGCGCCGTCGAAGCTGCCCTTGGGCGCGTTGGAATTGTTATTGGCGATGGTGGTGCGCAGGTCGTCAATATTCAGGCCAAGGGCTGCCAGCTTCTGCAGGTTCGCCTGCACGCGGACCGCCGGCTTGTGACCGCCGGCAATGCTGACCAGGCCGACGCCGGCCAACTGCGATATTTTCTGGGCTATGCGGGTATCGGCGAGCTCCTGCACCGTGGTCAGCGGCAGGCTGGTGGAACTGACGGCCAGGGTGATGACCGGGGCATCGGCCGGATTGACCTTGGCGTAAACCGGAGGTGCGGGCAGCAAATTGTTGGGCAGGAGGCTGTTGGAAGCGTTGATGGCCGCCTGCACCTCCTGCTCGGCAATGTCGAGCGAGAGGGAAAGGTCGAACTGCAGGGTGATGACGGAGGAGCCGGCCGATGAAATGGACGACATCTCCTTCAGCCCCGGCATCTGGCCGAACTGCTTTTCGAGCGGGGCGGTGACCGAGGTGGTCATCACATCGGGGCTGCCGCCAGGCAGGAAGGTCTGCACCTGGATGGTGGGATAATCCACTTCCGGCAGGGCGGAGAGGGGCAGGAATTTGTAGCCCGACAAACCGACCAGCAGGATGGCGATCATCAGCAGCGAGGTCGCCACCGGCCGCTGGATGAAAGGCGCCGATATATTGGCGGCACTATGCGGCGTCTCGGCGCCCGAGGTGTGCTCGGAAGGAGTAAGACTCACGGCGTGCCGCCACCGCCGCCCCCACGGCGTCCGCCACCGCCCGTGCCCCGGCGCATCGCCCTGAGCGCGGTGGAACAGTTATCGCTGAGCGAATCCCGGTTCTGGAACAGGCAAATCCGCTTGGCGCGCGCGACCTCGTTGGCGCTGGCGCCCGCCTGCGGTGCGGTGCAGAGCTTCTTGATGTCCTCGCTGCACGCCTTGTCCAGCGCAGCGGTGGCCTGTGCCCGCCGCGCGGCCCGCGCCGCATCATCGGCGCCGGAACCAGAAGGCGCGGCGATCTTGGCGTTCGAATTGGGAATCTCGACGTCGGCGCCGTCGCGCAGCCGGTCTGCGCCGTCCACCACCACCGTATCACCGGCCTTGATGCCGGAAAGGATCTGGATGTTGTTGCCGTCCTGCACGCCGGTCTTGACGGTGCGCTGGGTCACGGTCTTGTCGGGCGTCACCACAAAGACGAACGAGCCATCGGCGCCGCGCTGGATAGCGGCGACCGGGATGACAGTCTGATTGTGCAACGTATCCACCAGCAGACGCGCATTGACGAACTGGTTGGGGAACAGCTTGCTGTCCTTGTTGTCGAAGAGCGCCCGCAACTTGACCGATCCGGTTGTGGGATCGACCACCGTGTCCACCGCCGACAAGGTGCCGCTGGCGATCTTGGTGGTCTGGCTGCGGTCATAAGCGTCGACCGGCAGCACCGCGCCACCGCCCATGCGGGCCATCACCTGGGACACATTGTCTTCGGGAATGGTGAAGATCACGCTCATCGGCTGGAGCTGGGTCACCACTACGATGCCGTTGCTCTGACCGGCCTGCACGATATTGCCGATATCGACCAGATGAATGCCGGCGCGGCCGGTGACCGGGGAGACGATGTTGGTATAGCCCAGATTGATGCGGGCGCTTTCCACCGCAGCCTGATCGGCCACGACGATCCCCTCGTCGGATTTCACGGTGGCGGCCTGGGTCGCGACCTGCTGTTGGGCGATGGCGTTCTGCGCCATCAGCGCCTGATAGCGCGCCAGATCCACCTTGGCGTTGGCAAGGCTGGCGCTATCGCGCGCAAGCTGGCCGCGCGCCTGGTCCAGCGCGGCCTGATAGGGCCTGGGATCGATCTGCGCCAGCGTATCGCCGGCCTGCACCATCTGACCTTCGGTGAAGTTGAGCTTGATCAGCATGCCGCCGACCTGGGGGCGCACCGTGGCGGTGGCCAGCGGCGTCACCGTGCCCAGCGCATTGAGGGTGACGTTGATGTCGCCATTGATGGCGCGCGCCACGCCCACGGGCTGAGCCGCCTGCGGACCCAGGCCCCGGCGTCCCTGGTTCTTGGGCGGATAGATGGCCCAGATCAGCAGCGCCAGCAGCGCCAGGCCGACGATGAACCAGACGACGCGGGAAAGCCGGGGGTGCCGCCCGCTCCAGTCCTTGAAGCCGGTCCACCAGCCGCTGCCCTCCACGACCGGGCCGCTGGCCTGGACGCGTTGAAAGTCAGACTGAGAGCGGTCGATATTCATCGTCAATCCGTGTCACAAAAGGGCCGGAAAGCCCCGGGAAAGTCAGTCACTTAAATGGCTTAGCGCCCCGAACCTGAACGGGGGGTGAACTTATAACCTCAACGGGCAGCCGCCGATATAGCCGCCCGGTGACGAAGAAATTTGTCGAATGTGTCCCGGCGAACGGCGGGATGGGTGTCCGCCAGGACCCGGAAAAGGTATCGATCGAAGCATGGTTCACAGCTGGCTCGCGGACGCTGCCGCCTTCATCACGGCCATGGCGCGCAACCATCCTTATTGGGCCTTTCCCATCGCCTTTGCCATCGCCTTTACGGAATCTTTTGTCGGCCTGTCCTTCCTGGTGCCGGGTGTTCTGCTGCTGATCACCCTGGGCGGCGTCATCGGCGCCAGCCAGACAAGCGTGTTTCCCGCCTGGGCCGGCGCGGTGATGGGCGCCGTTCTCGGAGACTGGATCTCCTGGTGGATCGGCTTTCACTATCACCACAGAATAGTGCATTTCCGGTTCTTTCGGCGCTTCGAGGGCCAGATCGAAAGGGCCCTGCACCTGTTTCACAATTGGGGGGCCTGGGCGATCTTCATCGGCCGCTTCCTGGGTCCGCTGCGCGCCACCGTGCCGCTGGTGGCCGGTATGTCCGAGCTGGAATTGCTGCCCTTTATGGCTGCCAACATCATCTCGGCCCTGATCTGGGCATACATTCTTCTTGCCCCTGGCGCCGAGATACTACGGCACCTTTTCCGATAACCCTCTGATTTGAAAGTTATTGTTCCGTAAGGGTCCGCGCCGTCCGGCGCGCCCCGAAACGGGACCCCCTATTAAGCTTAACTGGTGCCACGGGCCCGCCGTAGCCCGCTTTTCGCGCCCATTCCGTCTCAAAACCGCACGAAACCGGCTCTTTTCGCTGGCCTGAGCCCTGCAGCCACTCCCTCACGAAGCCAAAGCCCTAGGGCTTTTAACCGTGAGCAGCGAATTGACCCGCGATGGCGTGATGAAGGCGGTTTTTCCCGCCCTGGACGGCTTTGCGCCCTCCACCGCCCCCGCAAGCCATGCTGCCAAGCGCGCGTTCGATCTGCTGCTGGGCACCGCGCTGCTGCTGCTGTTCACCCCGGTCATGATGCTGGTGTCGCTGGCCGTGGCGCTGGAATCGCCGGGCCCGGTGCTGTTCTGCCAGAAACGCACCGGCCAGCACGGCAGGACCTTTCCGATTTTCAAATTCCGCTCCATGCGCGTCATGGAGAAAGGCGGCGAAGTCCGCCAGGCGGTGGAGGGCGACGATCGCATCACCCGCGTCGGCCGCATCATCCGCAAGCTTTCGCTCGACGAGCTGCCGCAGCTCTTCAACGTGATCGCCGGCCAGATGTCGCTGGTGGGTCCAAGGCCCCACGCCATCTTGCATGACGAGTTTTACGGCACACGGATCGCCGGCTATGCCCTGCGCCAGCAGGTCAAGCCGGGCATCACCGGCTGGGCCCAGGTGAATGGCTCGCGCGGTCCCACGCCGAGCATCGAGACCATGCGCCGGCGCATCGCACTGGATGCCTGGTATGTCGCCAATCATAGCCTGGCGCTGGACATCAAGATCCTGATCCGCACGCCGCTGGCGGTGCTTTCCACCCGGAACGCCCACTGATGCGCCGCGCCGTCTCCTTTCCCGCGCTGCGCGAGACCCATGCCCGTCCTTCCCAGGAAGCGGCCAACGACTCCTACACCGAGGTCATGGTGGGCGGACTGGCCACGGCCTGCCTGACCCGCGAAGGACTTGCCCGCGTCATGCTGCATGATTGCATGGACGCGCGCACCACAGGCTGCCCGCCCAAACTGGTCTTCGCTTCCAACGGTCATGCCATCGCGCTGGCCGCCCAGAACGCGACGTTCCGCGCCCATTTCGACCAGGCCGACATCATCCATGCCGATGGCCAGGCCGCGGTGTTCGCCTCGCGGATGACCGATAGCCCCATTCCGGAGCGCAGCGCCACTACCGATTTCATCCATGATGCCGCCCGGATTGGCGCCGAGCACGGCCTGTGCTTTTTCCTTCTGGGCGCGACCGAGGAGGCCAATGCCGAAGCCGCCCGCATCCTGGAAGAGAAATATCCGGGCCTGAAGATCGTCGGGCGCCGCCACGGCTATTTCAGCCGCGACGAAGAAGAAGATATCTGCGACGAGATCAACCTGACCATGCCCGACGTCATCTGGGTCGGTCTCTCGGTTCCGCTGGAATATGAATTCGCTGCCCGCAACCGGTCGCGCCTCAAGGCCGGATGGCTGGTGACCTGCGGCGGTTGCTATAATTTCATTACCGGCGCTTATCGGCGCGCACCGCAATGGATGCAGAGCGCTGGCCTGGAATGGCTTTTCCGCCTGGTCAGAGAGCCCAGAAGGCTGTTCTGGCGCTATGCCGTGACCAACCCACTCGCGATCTTCCTGCTTTTGACACGCACAAATTCTCCCAGGCCTGCGCAATAGGGTCCCATGACAATTACCGACATGGCGCGCTTGCCGAGATGGCGTCTGGCCGGCGGGGCCTTCGCCACCGCTATGCGCTACGGCGTCTCCGCGGCGGGCCCGGTGGCGGTTTCCGGCGCCCATTTCCTGGCGTCACTGATCTTCCTGCGCAATCTGCCCGCCCACGAGTTCGGTCTGTTTTCTTTCGTGATGGTGGTGGTCTCGTTCGGCATGAGCCTGAACGTGTCGCTGATCTCCGTGCCCATCACCCGCAACCTGGTGACGGGCGAGACCGGCACCCGGCCCGTCTGCTTCCAGATCAACTGGCTGGTCTGCGCCGGCTTTGCGCTGCTGCTTTTCACCGCGCTGCTCCTGGGCCATGCGCCGCTGATCGAGGGCGCCATGCTGGGCCTGTTTGGCGGGGCCTTCACCTTCCGCTGGTTCGCCCGCTGCTTTGCCTTTGTCGATGGCCGTCTGCCCGCCGCGATCCGCTCCGACTTTGTCTATAGCGTATCGCTGGTGGCGGGACTGGGCCTTCTGTCTTTCACCCATCAGGTCAGCTTCACCTCGGGCAGCGAGGTGCTGCTGGCGGCCGCGCTGCTGGCCCTCCTTCCTTTCGGCGCTTCCTTCTTCCACACGCAGTTTGTGTCGCTGGGCGGCAGTCCCGCGCGCTATTGGCCGATTTTCCGCGACCTGACGCGCTGGTCGCTGATCGGGGTGGTCCTGACCGAGATCACCGTCAACGCCCATGCCTATCTGGTCACCTTCATCTCGGGGCCCGGCTCTTTCGCGCTGCTGGCGCTGGGCATGCTGCTGTTCCGTCCCGCCTCGCTGATGCAATCAGCCTTGCCGGACCTGGAACGCCCGGCCATGGCGCGCGCCATCGCCGCCAAGGACATGCCCGCCGTCGCACGGGTCCAACATCACTTTTCCTGGGGGCTGGGCGCGGCCTGGACAGCGAACCTCCTCGCCTGCGCAGCGCTGCTCGCCTTTTTTCCGTCACTCGTGCTGAAGAAGGGCTATGCCCTGCATGACGTGACCCTGGTGGCGGTGCTGTCGGCCGTGATCATGGCCGTTCGCGCCTGGCGCACGCCGCCGGCTGTGTTGCTGCAGGCGGCCGGCCAGTTCAAGGAACTTGCCGGCATCGGTACCGTCTCCGGCGCGGTTTCGGTTTCCGCCACACTGGCACTGCTTTTGACTCTCGGCCCGATCGCCTCGCTCGCCGGCATCCTGATGGGCGAGCTGGTGATCCTGTTGCGCGTCCGTCAGATGGCGCGAGGCTGGTGGCAAGCCAATGGCTGACCGCGTCGCCCTCTGCATTCCGACCTTCAAGCGCCCCAAGATGCTGGCACGGCTTCTGAATGCCGTGGCCCAGCTTCAGACCGCTGCCCAAGTCTCGGTGATCGTGGCGGACAATGATGCGCAAGACCATGCGGGCCTTAATCTGTGCCGTCGGGTGCAAAACTATCGCTGGCCGCTGACGGCTGTGATCGCCGAGAAGCGCGGCATTGCCCAGGTCCGCAATGTCCTGATCGAAGAAGCCCTCAAGACCCAAGGCGATTTCATCGCCATGATCGACGACGATGAGTGGCCGGAGCCAGGCTGGCTGGACGCCTTTCTTGCCGGCGCCCGTCAGACCCGCGCCGATGTGTTGCAAGGCTCCATCCTGTTCGGTCAGACCGGCGCCGCCGACGGCCATGGCGATATTCGCCGCCCGACCGGGCCCATCGCCATGCTGCAAGGGGCCGGCAATCTTCTGATCCGCCGCGCGGTGCTGGAAGACATGCAGGCGCCTTGGTTCGATCCGGCCTTCGCTTTGTCCGGCGGCGAGGATCGCGAATTTTTCGTGCGGCTTGAGCGCGCGGGCAAGCGTTTCGCCTGGGTGGACGAGGCCCGCGCGCATGGCGATGTGCCCCAGACACGCGCCAGCCTTTCCTGGCTGCTCGCCCATGCCTATTCGGTCGGAAATTCCGACATGCTGGTTCTGCTGAAATACCGGCCGGGACCCATCCGCATGGCCACTGAGCTGGCAAAGATTCTGGCCGCGCTCTTGTTGTCGCCGCTGGCCGCCGCCATCCTCGTTGCCAGCCCGAATCGCCGGGCCCTTGCGCTGCAAAAGCTGCTCCGCGCCTGCGGCAAGCTCAGCGCCCTGGCAGGCCGGCGCTACAACGAGTATGCCGTGGTCCATGGCGAATGAGTATGCCCTAGACTATCCCAAGGTCGCCGAACGCGGACTTCTGCCTGTCCTTTCCTTCATCGGCCTTCTGCTTCTGATTTATGTCGGACTGGACGCTTTTTCGCCGCCCCCTGACGTGATGCGGTTCGGCGGCGTGCCGGAAGCCAGCCACGGCGATGTTCTGCGCCAGCTTTGCTATCTCAGTGTGGCGGTTCTGATCGGCGCGACGGCGCTGCAGCGCTACGGCCTGGATGCGATCCGCATCGTCCCCTTCAGCATGATCGTGCTTCTGGCCTGGTGCGTGGCCAGCGCCCTGTGGGCGCCGGAAACCTCCATCGTGTTGCGCCGGGCAGGCCTGGAAGTCGTGGTGGTGATTTCGCTGTTCCTGAGTGTCGAGATTCTGGGGGCGGAGCGCGCCTTCCTGATCTGGCGCTGGCTGCTTGCCGCCATCCTGCTGGTCAATTTCCTCTCCATTCCCATCATCCCCGCGGCCCGGCACGGCGCAGGCGAGATCGACGCCGCGCTGGTGGGGGACTGGCGCGGTCTTTACGGCCACAAGAACACGGCCGGCGCCGTCTGCGCCCTGACCGCCATCGTCTTTCTGTTCACCCGCAATGGCCCGCGCAACTGGATGGGAAACCTGATCGCGCTGGCATCCTGCGTCTTTCTGGCCATGACCCATTCCAAATCCTCCGCGGGTTTTCTGGCCATCGCTTCCTTCTGCGGCCTGATTTACCGGCTTGCCTGGCGGGACGGACTGAACCGCGCCATCCTGATGTTCTGCGGAGCGATCCTGGCCGGCGGGCTGATCCTCTTTGCCGTGATGGACGCGGCGGCCATTTCTCGCGCGCTGGAGGATCCGGCCGAGTTCACGGGGCGGGCGGAAATCTGGGCGGCGGAATTGCGCTATATCGCCGATCATCCGCTGCTGGGGGCCGGCTTTGGCACTTTCACGGATACGAGGGCGCAATCGCCCCTGCACAATTATGTCAGCGGCAGCTGGGTGGATGCCGTCAGTCACGGCCATAACGGCTATCTGCAGGTTCTGGTGACCATCGGCGGCATCGGCTTTGTTCTGGCGATGCTGGCGCTGCTGGCGGCGCCGGCGCGGCGCCTTTGGCCGTTGGACCGGCGCGACGATGATTTCAGGCCCATGCTGATGGCCATCTTTGTTTTCACCGTGCTGCACAATTTCATGGAGTCGGATTTCCTGGAAGGTGACGGTGTCACCTGGTGTGCCATGCTGCTGACGATTGCGGCCCTGAGCAGCCTGGCCAGACATCCTGAAACTCCCGCTTTCCGAACTTCCAAATCTTAACGAGACGCTAAGGCGCGGCGCATCACAATGCCTCCCATGACCGCGCCGTATTTCAGCGTCGTGATTCCGGTCTTCAACCGCGCCGAGCCCTTGCGGCAGGCCATCGAATCCGTGCGCGCCCAGACTTTCCAGAATTTCGAGATTGTGGTGGTGGATGACGGCTCGACCGACAATCCCAGCGCGGTCGTGGATGCTT
>CAYQZM010000087.1:0-8535 GCA_964421935.1 uncultured Rhizobium sp.
TTGCCACCGACGGCGATTTCGCGTCTGAGTTGCTGGAAGCCACGGGCGTTGCCGTGGTGCATGGCGCGGCTTTCGGGCTGTCGCCGTTCTTCCGCATCTCCTACGCGACCTCCAACAAGGCGCTGGAAGAGGCGTGCAAGCGCATTCAGACATTCTGCAACAGCCTGGCGTAAGGCGAAAAAGCCGCGGAAAACCTGCGGCTTTCGCCTGCCGCAGCAGATCAGCGTAAACGCGCCTTTAAGCATGCCCTGACAACATGGGGCCATGCGCTATGGCCCTGTCCTTGCGGCGATGCTGGTTGCTGGCTTCGATCTCGGATTTCCGGCGACAGATGCACAGGCCCTCGATCTTGCCGATGATTTCAGCATCACCGGCTATGTCGACGCGCGCCTGGTCGCTCCCACCGATCAGCAAGGCTGGTTGAAAGGCGGGCTGGGCAAATTCCGTTACGGCTCCGGGCAGAATTTCGGCGGGGAGGCCGTGCTGCAGGCCGACTGGCGGCTGGATGACAGCTTCAACGTCATCGCCGTGGGCCGCCTGGAGCCGCAGACGCCCAGCATCGCCGATGCCCTGGAGACCTATCTGCGCTATGCGCCGCCGGCGCAGGGCGACTTTTCCTGGTCGGTGAAGGCCGGCGTCTTTTTCCCGACCATCAGTCTTGAAAATGACGATCTCGGCTGGGCCAGCCCCTATACCTTGACCTATTCGGCCATCAACAGCTGGATCGGCGAAGAATTGCGCACGGTCGGCAGCGAGGGCACGGTCCGCTGGAATGGCGGCGACATCGGCACCGTCTCGCTGATCGGCGCGCTGCTCTGCTGCAATGACGAAGCCGGCACCCTGCTGGCAGATCGCGGCTGGGATATGGCCGATCGTCCCACGGGTCTGTTCGAAAGATTGCGCGTACCCGATGCGACCCGCCGCATCTTTCACGCGCCGGTGCCTGGCGAAACAGGCATGTTCGACGAGTTGGATGGCATTGTCGGCTGGTATGCCGGTGCGGTCTGGCAGATTCCGGGCATCGCCAAGCTCACCGTCACCCGCTACGACAATCAGGGCGACCCATCCGCCGCCTCGCTGCGCGATCTGGGGTGGCGCACCCAGTTCTGGAATTTTGGCGCCCGTACCCAGCTAGGTCCGCTGGTGCTGATCGCCCAGCAGCTCAGCGGCTATACCGAAGTGGAAGTGCGTGGCACCGAGGCCGGCACCAAGTTCGAATCCGGCTTTCTGCTGGCGAGCTATGACCTGGAAGACTGGCGGATTTCCTTGCGGGAAGATCTGTTTCAGACGCGCCGCGTCGCTGCCGTCAACAATACGTGGAACGAGGACGGCAATGCCACCACCGCCTCGATCTCCTATGCGCCGCAGGACTGGTTGCGGCTGACCGGCGAAATCACCGCCATGTCCAGCCGGCGCGGCGAATATGTGTCGGCGGGAATCCCCTACAACCGCAACGACACCCAGATCCAGTTCGACGCGCGGTTTTTCTTTTAAGTTCACCCCCTCCGGCCTCGGCTATCACGCAGCCGCTCTGCGGCTGCGCTCGTCTCGGCCACCTCCGTCCGGCCTTCGCGCCTGAGGGCGCTCGGCGTTCGGTTGGCTTGATCGCCAACCTCACCCTCGCATGTGCTATGCACGCGAGGAGGAGGAAGCTGGCCGATGCTGCGAGGCGCCCGGCGGAATGCCGGGCTCGAGTTTGTTCAACTCTCCGGCTTTCGCAGCTTTGCTCGGCGGGTCGGCTTGCATTGTATGATAATTACCATACAATAGAACAATGCTTGATGGCCTGATCATCCAGAACAATGGCGTGCCGATCTATGTCCAGCTGCGCGACCAGATCCTGGCGCTGATCGGGCGCGGCGTGCTGAAGCCCGGCAGCCAGCTTCCCACCATGCGCCAGGTGGCGGTGGCGCTCAGGATCGATCTCAACACGGTGCAGCGCGCCTATGCCGAACTGGAGCGCGACGGGGTGCTGAGCAAGCTGCGCGGTGTCGGCACCTTCGTCACCGAGGCGCCGCCGCCGCCACGAAATAGCAGGAAGCAGATACAGGACTTTGCCTTCCGCGTGGCGGGTGAGGCGCGGGGCGCCGGTATCGCGCTGGACGATCTGGCTGAGGCCCTCACAAGGCTCGCGGGCCGCGCATGAGCGAACAGATCCGTTTCTTCGCGATCGTCGTGGCGCTGTATGTCGCCTGGCGCGTCGTCGCCGGCTGGCTGAAGGCCGCCGGCAGGCAGCGGGCGCAGGAAATCTGGAATCAACCCGCGCCGCGGGCTGTGTGGCGAGCCGCATCCATCGAAAGCCTGGGGCTTACCGATACCCTGGCCAGACGCAATTTCCCTGTTTCATCCAGAACATCCACGGAGGTTCACATGAATCCCATCAGTGCAGTGATTTTCATCATTTTCATCGGCGGGGCGGTTCTGGCGCGCCTCGCCGACATGCCCATCAGCGTCACCGTCGTCCTGGCCCTGATCGGCATCTTCCTGGGCTATTCGGTGAAGATGGCGCAACAATGGGAACGGGCGGTGATCCTGCGAATTGGCAGGCTGCACGCCGTGAAGGGCCCGGGTCTCTTCATCCTGGTGCCGATCATCGACCAGGTCGCGACCTGGATCGATCAGCGTATCCGCACCAGCGACTTTTCCGCCGAGCAGGCGCTGACCCGCGACACGGTGCCGGTCAATGTGGACGCCATCGTCTTCTGGATGGTACATGATCCGGAACGCGCGGCGCTGGAGATCGCCGATTACAATAGCGCGGTGCAGCGGGTGGCGCAGACATCCTTGCGCGAAATGATCGGTTCCTCGGTGCTGTCCGAGCTTCTGTCCGATCGCAAGACCGCCGATGCGGCGCTGAAGGAAGTGATCGGCGCCAAGACGGCGGAATGGGGCGTCACGGTCAATTCCGTGGAAATCCGCGATGTTGCCATCCCGGACAATCTGCAGGATGCCATGAGCCGCCAGGCCCAGGCCGAGCGGGAAAAGCAGGCGCGGGTCACCTTGGGCGCCGCCGAGGAGGAAGTGGCGCAACGCTTCGTCAATGCTGCCAAGCTTTATGCTTCCCATCCCGAAGCGCTGCAGCTGCGCGCGATGAACATCATCTATGAGACCACCAAGGAGCGTGGTGCCACCATCCTGATGCCGACCAATATGGTGGACGCGATGAACCCGGCGCTCGCCATGGCGCTGACCGGCCGCGGTATGAACCCGCAGCAGCCCGCCGCAGCAACGCAAGCCGCGCCTGCCACCTCCGTACCGCAGGTGCCGCGCGGGACTTGAACAATCTCACCATGGGCGGGCGGTGAAATCCAGCCTCTCGCCGTGTTAGCGCGCCCATGGCGACAGGATGGTTGACGCCGTCTCGTTTTGCGGACGCACAGTGTTCCCGCCGCTGCTGCCGTCCGCACAATTTTTCTGACAGAAGCTGGCCAAGCCTTGCATTGGCTCCTTAACGGCGCGAGGCTTGGTTCATCTGGAAGGGCGCTGGCCGCCCAGACGCGACCCGCCCGAAGGCATTGTCCGCGAACAATGCGGTTTTCGAAGCGGAGGCGCACATGACCCAGGATCAAGCCCACAAGGACCAAACGCCCAAGATAAAAGCGGGGCCGCGCGCCATTGCGCTGATCGGCCCGCATGGCGGCGGCAAAACCACGCTGCTCGAGAGTATCGCGATGATCACCGGCGCCGTGCCGCGAAAAGGTTCGGTTGCCACCGGTTCCAGCCTGGGCGATTCTTCGCCCCAGTCCCGCGCCCGTCAGATGAGCGTGGAGATGAACGTCTTGACGACGAGCTACCTGGGCGAGGAGTTCACCTTTCTGGACTGTCCTGGCTCCATCGAGTTCCTGGCCGACACATTGAATATTCTGCCCGGCATCGATGTGGCGGTGGTGGTGTGCGAGCCCGACGCCGCCAAGGCGACGATGTTGCAGCCCTATCTGAAGCGGCTGGCGGAAGCGAACATCCCGCACATGCTGTTCGTGAACAAGATCGACAAGGCGCATGGGCCCTTGCGCGCGCTGGTCACGGCGCTGCAGGAAGTGAGCGAGAAGCCGCTGTTGCTGCGCCAGATTCCCATCTGGGAGCAGGGTGCCGCGACCGGTTTTGTCGATCTGGCGCTGGAGCGCGCCTTTTCCTATCGCCCGCATGCGGCCAGCGAGGTGGTGGATATCGCCGACTATTCCCGCGAGAAGGAAGCCCGCTTCCAGATGCTGGAAAAGCTGGCCGACTATGACGAACATCTGATGGAAGAACTGCTCGGCGATGTCGAGCCGCCGCGCGAGGAAGTGCTGGGCGACATCAAGCGCGAGCTGGCGGAAGGCCTGATGGTGCCGGCCCTGTTCGGCTCTGCCGAGGGCGACAATGGCGTGCGCCGGCTGCTCAAGTCTCTGCGGCATGACGGGCCGGAAGTGGCGGTCGCGGCGGTGCGCGCCGGGATCGAAAAAGGCGGCGAGGCGGTCGTGCAAATCCTCAAGACCATCCATGGCGGCCATGGCGGCAAACTTTCCCTGGGCCGGGTGTTGCGCGGCAGCCTGAAAGACGGCGCGGTGCTGCATGGCGAAGGCGGCCGCGAAGCCCGCGTCGGCGGCATCTTCGCGCTGGCCGGCGACAAGCAGGTCAAGCGCCACGCCGCGGAAGCGGGTGATACGGTGGCGCTGGCCAAGCTGGATGCCTTCGCCACGGGCGAGACGCTCTCGACGGCCAAATCGGGCGGCGGCCATGCCGAACTTGAGAGGCTGACGCCGGTCTATCGCCTGGCGGTGACGGCCCAGGACCGGAAGGACGAGGTCAAGCTCACCTCGGCTATTGCCAAGCTTACCGAGGAAGATCCCTCCCTGGTGTTCGAGCAGAGCCCTGAAACCCATGAGATGATCCTGGCCGGACAGGGCGAGGTGCATCTCAAGGCGGCGGTGGAAAAAATGCGCGAACGCTATGGCCTGGCGCTCGCCACCAAGCCGCCCCAGGTGCCTTATCATGAGACCATCCGCAAGGGCGCCAGCGTGCGCGGCCGCCACAAGCGGCAGACCGGCGGTCATGGCCAGTTCGGCGATGTGGTGATCGAGATATCGCCATCGCCGCGCGGCACCGGCTTTGCGTTCCATGACCGCATCAAGGGCGGCGTGGTGCCCAAGCAGTGGATACCCTCGGTGGAAAAGGGCGTCCGGGAATATATGAAGACAGGCCCCCTGGGTTTTCCGGTGGTGGATATCAACGTCGCGCTGGTGGACGGCTCCTTCCACACGGTGGATTCCTCCGACGCCGCTTTCCAGACGGCTGGGCGCATCGCCATGAGCGAGGGCATGCCGGACTGTGCGCCGGTGCTGCTGGAGCCGATCATGCGCGTGCAGGTTCATGTGCCGTCTGACGTCAGTGCCAAGGTCAATGGTCTGGTCAGCGGTCGGCGCGGCACGCCCATGGGCTATGACGCGCGAGCGGGCTGGCGGGGCTGGGATACCGTGCGCTGCGAGATGCCGCTGGCCGAAGTTTCCGACCTGATCGTGGATCTGCGCTCACTGACGCAGGGCGTGGGGACTTATGAAATGGCCTTTGATCGCCTGGCGGAACTGAATGGCAAGCTGGCTGACAATATTGTCGCCACCCGCCACGCCGCGGAATGAACGGGATGAAATGAACAAATAAAAAGGCGGCCGGCGCTGCCTGTAAGGGCGCGCCGGCCGCCAGTCGAACCTCGCTCAAGGGGGAGAGAGCGAAGGTCTGGCCGCCTCCGGGGGGAGAGAAGGCGGTACTCAAAAGAAATAGTGCGGCTTTGCTGCTGTTCAAGGGGCGGGACAAAGCCGGTTTCCGCCGCTAAAAGAAACCGTCACTGCTTCACACAGGTCTTTTCCCGTATGCGCGTCCTTACCACGGTCCTGGTCGCGGCCAGCCTTTCCGCCACCACTGTCCAGGCCGAACCCTTGAGCGCGGGCCGTCCGGCCGGTGTCCATGCCGCCCGGATGAGCGCCGGGAACGAGGCAATCATGATCGGGACGGGCGCGCTTATCCTGGCCGGGGTCGGAATTCTGGTGTCCCGCAACACCTCGGCGGCCCTGACGACGCCACATTTCGACAGCAACGCGGTCCCGATTTCGCCGTCGGGTACATCGCCTTAACTAATACTGCCAGTCTTTCGAAGATTTCACCGCGAAGTCACGGAAGGCTGCCACGCGCTTGGACTGGCGCAAGGCATCGGCATAGACCAGATGCACGTCAAAGCCCGGCGCTGCGACATCCGGCAGCACCCGTTCCAGCGCCGGATGCTGGGCGGCGACATAGTCCGGCACCACCCCGATCCCGATACCCGCTTCCACCGCCTGCAGGATGCCGGTGATGTTGTTGATGCGGATGACATGGCCCTTGCTGCCGGGTGCCGCGTATTTCTTGTACGCCTCGAGCAGCCAGTTGATGTCGCGGATCTCGGGCACCGCCGTCTCGCCATAGACGATGATGTTGTGGTTGGGAATCTCTTCCAGCGACTGGGGGGCCGGATGATCCTTCAGGTACGTCTTGGCGGCATACATGTGATAATGGACGGTGAAGAGCTTGCGCTGGATCAGATCGGCCTGCACCGGCGCCCGCATCCGGATGGCCAGGTCCGCCTCGCGCTGGGCCAGATCCAGTTCCCGGTCATCCATCACCAGATGGATATCCACGTCCGGATATTGCGCCAGGAACGCACCCAGCCGCGGCAACAGCCAATAGGCGCCGATGCCGTGGCTGGCCGTGATTTTCAAGGTCCCGCGCGGCGCGTCGTGGACATTCTTGAGCGCTTCCTCTGCCGCCGCCAGCCGGCCCAGCACGTCGGTGACCGCAGTGAAAAGCAGCTCGCCTTCATCGGTCAGGGTCAGGCCGCGGGCATGGCGCTGGAAGAGAGGCGTGGAGATTTCCTCCTCCAGGGCGCTGATCTGGCGGCTGACCGCCGACTGTGACAGGCCCAGCGACTGGCCGGCATGGGTGAAGCTGCCGGCGCTCGCCACCGCGTGGAAGATGCGAAGTTTATCCCAATCCATGGCCAGCCCCCTTCTTGGTTCTAGGCACTTAGTGGCAGGTCGCCGGCATGGGTGCCGGCAAGAAACCGTTCGGCTTCCAGCGCGGCCATGCAGCCCATGCCCGCCGCCGTCACCGCCTGACGATAGACCTTGTCTTTCACATCGCCGGCCGCGAACACGCCCGCGACAGAAGTGTGTGTCGAGTCCGGGGCGGTCTTGATATAGCCGCTCTCGTCCATGTCGAGCTGGCCCTGGAACAGGCCGGTAGCCGGCGAATGGCCGATGGCGATGAAAAGCCCATCGACACTTTGTTCATGCAGCGAGCCGGTAATGGTGTTGCGCAGGGAGACGCCGGTGACACCCTTCGGTGTCTCCGTGCCCTTCACTTCCGCGATCTCGGTATCGTAGAGCACGTTGATCTTCTTGTTGGCGGCGAGGCGCGCCTGGTTGGTCTTGTCGGCGCGCAAGCTGTCGCGCCGGTGCACCAAGGTCACCTGATCGGCGAAGTTGGTGAGGAACAAGGCTTCCTCGACAGCGGTGTTGCCGCCGCCCACGACCGCCACTTTCTTGTTCCGGAAGAAGAAGCCGTCGCAGGTGGCGCAGGCTGAAACGCCGAAGCCCTGAAACTTGCTTTCGCTGGGCAGACCCAGCCAGTTGGCGGACGCGCCGGTGGCAATGATCAGTGTGTCGCAACTGTAGATATCCCCGCTGTCGCCGAGCAGCGTAAAGGGCCGCCGCGACAGATCCACCTTGGCGATGGTGTCGCTGACGAAATGCGTGCCCAGCGCGCGGGCCTGTTCCTGCATCTGGTCCATCAACCAGGGACCTTGGATGGCTTCCGCAAAACCGGGGTAATTCTCGACCTCGGTGGTGATGGTGAGCTGGCCGCCGGGCTGGATGCCGGCGATCAAGGTCGGCTCCAGCATGGCGCGCGCCGCATAGATGGCGGCGGTGCAACCGGCCGGTCCGCTGCCCAGAATGATGACTTTGGAATGCTTGGCGCTCATGGCTATGCTTTGCGGCTTTCGCGGGTCTGGCCATGTCATATGGTTATGGCCTCGGTTTCGGTCAAGCCGCACCAAAAGCCAAGCCGGTGCATAAGGTTATGCCGTCCCGCTTTGGCGCACGCTTCTGCCGGTCCAAGCGCGATTCGAGAAATAATATTGCGGGCCAGCGGAGGCCGCGCTATGACGCGGAAAAGGCCTCGAACGGGCCGAACCCTCCAAAACAGGACTTTCAGTGGACACCCGCAAGCTGGACGCCATTGACCTGCGCATCCTGGCTGAGCTCCAGGCCAATGGCCGCATCACCAATGTCGAGCTGTCGCGCCGGGCCAAGATCACGGCGCCGCCTTGCCTGCGCCGCATCCGCGCCCTGGAGAAGACCGGCTTCATCAAGGGCTATCACGCCGAGCTGGACGGCAAGGCGCTGGGCTTTGAAGTCACCGGCTTCGTCTTTGTCGGCCTGGCGAGCCAGAAGGATGCCGACCTCAAGCATTTCGAGGAAAGCGCCCGGCGCTGGAAGGAAGTGCGGGAGTGCCACATGCTGTCCG
>CAYQZM010000088.1:0-34935 GCA_964421935.1 uncultured Rhizobium sp.
GCTCCTCACCCCTCCCGCCCCAGCCAGTTTTCTTCTGCGTCAGTCGTGAGGAGGGATCTCCCGCCGCTCGCAAGGCTCGCGGCGTTCCTCGCTTGGGAGGAGCTGCTTGCCAGGCACCAGGATCTGTCGCAGCTGGCCATCGATTTCGACATGGAGGCTGATCGCCCGGGATCCGGCAGTGCCAACGAGCATGCGGTGGCGTGAGCGCTAATGGTTGCTCGCCGTCAGGACACCGCCATCAAAATAAAAAAACTTTCCGCCGCTATAGGCCCACTGTTCGTGCGTTCGCCCGCCAACGATGGTCTGGCTGATACCGGCTGGTTCGCCCAAGCTGAGCCGAACCTGCTCCGTCGTCATTCCCGGCAGCACTTTCCCGCTTTCTATGGCTGCCCAAACCTCATCCGACCAATTGTGTGCGAGTTTGGGATCATCATCTGACAGGATTTGAGGGGAGATTCCGATTTCGCGCCTCGCCAAACCGCTCTGGTTCGTCTCGGACATTGCGGTATCGAAATAGCCTTCCCGGCCCGACCCGTTGCTGACGACGATCCGAACCGGCGCCGCCGCGGCGGGAGCGGCGAGCACATCCACTATTGTGACGGGCTCAAATTTATTCAAGGCAACCGATTCAGCCGTAGCCGACACGCCATCTTCGTTTAAGGCAGGCAAGCGCGGCACGAGCGGCCAATATCGCCTGTTCAAATAGGTTTCGCGAGCCAACTGCAGATCCTTGAGCAGCACAAAAGAACTGACGGTCGCATCGTCGCGGCTCTCGCCGGGCCGGGGAACGGCGCTTGTGGTGTAGAAGGGCCCCTTTTCATCGAGTGCGAATGTAACGATCCACCCGCTGCGACTTGGCGCCAGGCTGTATTGCTGCCATTCGACCTTCGTAACGATGACAGTTCGTCCCGCAAATTGATCGTAGCTTGGGTGGCCATATCGCGGCGCCATGCCCTCGAATTCCGGATAGCCTTGGTCCCTGACCGCTTTTTCTTTGGGAAGAACGACAAATCGCAGTCCGAGCCAACACCTCACAGGAAACCGATCCAATCCCGACGTGTCACAAGAATCTGTGCCATGGACAGGGCGTGGCTCGGCCCTGAGAAATGGAGACCTGTCCTGCGCAAGGGCCCCGGTCGCGCTCGCGACGGCGACGGCCACAGCCGCTACGCCAACGCCCACACCTGCAACGGCATCTCGTTCAGACCTCGGGTGCCGGTTGAAACGACGGAGAAATCGCATCGGGAGAATTATGTGGGTTATGCATCACGATTGATGCCGCTGGCCTCTGGCTGCATTTTCCCTGTCCCAGGAAAAGAATTTCCTGCTTTGGCGACGGAAATTCCCCTTATTTTCGGCGGCCACAAAGTTCTAACCCATTGAAATCATTGCATCGGGGCGGCAGCGCGATCACCCCATGCACCATTTCGGAAATGTCCCTGCTGTTTCCGGGTCTTCTACGCCTTTTTGCCAGGCCGGTTGCAGGCCGACTGCCTGTACAGCCGGTTCTCTGCTTCATCGGCAACCACAAGAGATTCCGGGCCGCTCGCGCCGACCGTGAGGCTGCGCGTCAGCCTCACTGGCCGATCGTGCGATCGGGGATGCAGTAGCGGATACCGGGCCGGACCGTCCCCATCGTGGTGCCCTCGGGACAGTCGCGGAGCGGCGCCCTGGGATGGACGGGCGCCGCCCAGGAAGGCGCGCTGCAGCCTCCGCTTATGTCACTGATGCATCGGGGCGGGTTGACGGGCGTCTCGATGCGATGCTCGCGGACAGGCGGACCGCCGGCAAAAACACCAGCAACGAGTATGACAAAAAACACGGATGATATCCCGGCGCTCCACGCCCAAGGCTATCCGGTCCGGGTTAGCCCGCCATGACCGGGCCGTTAATTTGGCGTCACGCAGTTTTTGGGATTTGTCCGGGTTCGCGCGGATTGAAAGCGAAGTCTCAGTCCGCCTGCCCCAATCCCATCTCAAGCAATTCCACCGCCGGATCCTCTTCGAGAGAGGCCACGGACCCGGCCGCGTCTGGCTGCGGATCCCATTCTTCGAACAGTTCGAAAGCACCCAGGCCTTCGCCCGCGAGCATTGAGGCGGCCACAAGCTGCTCCTCATGGTTGATGGCTGCATGGCCCTTGGGCCCGGCGCCCGGGAGCAGCGAACCGGACCGCTGATGGTCAAAACCCGACACATCGAACTGCTTTGCCATTTTGGCACTCACGGTTGCTGTTACTGATTGCCTAGCAACGAATGGGCCAACGCAAGATATTGATCCGGCAGCACGAATGCTTAACGCCGCCGCCATCGGTCCGGACAGGGAGAATCGCGTTCAATGCAAGAGAAAGCCCCGCCGCTTTCGCGACGGGGCTGACAACATGCTCGACTGGATTGGCGCGTCAGGGAAATAACGCATCGTCGCGTGCCGCCTGTCGCGCGGCACCGGCATCATAACCATCGTCGAAGGCGCGAGCGCTCGCCACGCGCTCCTGCGCGGCGCGACTTTGATAGCCATCATTGTAGGCCTGGGTTTTCTCCCGTTCGGCCTGCGCCTTGCCGGCTTCATAGCCGTTGTTGAAAGCCTGCGTGCTGGCAACCTGGCTGTCGGTGCTGCTCTGCGCGGTTTGACCGGCCCTGTAGCCGCTGTCGAATGCATTGAAGCTGTTGCGCTCCTTTGCGGAAGCGCCGGCCGCATAGCCCTGCTGATAAGCATCACCGCCCGAGACGGTCTGTGCCACCGCGCTGGGGCCGAAGCTCAGAAAAGCAGCGCCGGCCGCAACCAGCGCGATAACATGAATCCTTTTCATGTCGGGTTCCTCTTGAATTTTCGCCTGCACTGAAAAAAACGCGACGGGCTGCGCCGCGTTCCGAGGGGCACCGGGTTCCTGCGGGTTGCGCGCTATCTGGCCGGGTTCCGGTCGCGCTTCAGCTCGGCAATTCGTCCCAGAAGAGACGCAATTCGCGGTGGGGATCCTTTTCCAGCCGCGTCGTCCTGTCGAAGATCATCACGGCCCGCTCGGGCAGATCGTAGGCCGGCCAGGCCGGTATGTTCGCATTGTTGGGATCGCCGGTTTTGGCAAACGCCAGATAGGCGGAGCCCAATCTCTTGGCCATCAACCTGGCCTCAGGCGAGCCGGTTCCGACCGGCGTGTCGGCATTGGCAAAGGACATGGACAGGTCAGTGCCGTGGATGGCGCCGAACTTGCCGTTGGCGGCCGGCGTCGGCCAATCCCAGCGGTACATGTAAGCGGCCGCGCGATGTTGCGCGGCCTTGCGCTCGGCCTGCAGCACGGCATTGCGCCGCCAGGCCTTGTCTGTCGCGATCATCGCCTTGATCAGGAAGGGCCGTTTCTTCGGATAGATCCGGCGATATTGCGCCAGGATCATCTCGGCCTTGCCGGGCACCTGTGCCTGGAGCCAGCCTTTCAGGCCGCTTTCGTCGATATCCCAGTCGGTCATGCCCAGGCCCTGATCCTCCAGGCAGGTCCCGATGACCATCGGCACATTGGCCGACAGTGCGGGCGCGTCGGGATCAAAGGGATCGCGCGGAATGACGGTGCCATCCACCACCGGGCCAACGCGTCCCTGCGCGGCAACGAGCTGCGCGAACGGCAGCGACTGCAGCTTGCCGATATCTTTCATCCCCACGCCCAGCTTGTTCAGCAGAACATCGGCTTGCTTTCGCGCAGCGTCGTGATGGGTGAGCCTTATCGTCGAGCCGCTTTGCACCGCGACCCGATGGAACAGGCCATGGGCCGATGGCATGCACATCAAGATGGAGCATTTCGCGCCCCCGCCCGACTGCCCGAAAATCATCACCCGTCCCGGGTCGCCGCCGAAGGCTTCGATATTGTCGCGCACCCATTTGAGCGCCGCGGCACAATCCATCATCCCGACGGATCCGGAAGGCCCGAACTCCGCCCCTCCGATGCCGGACAGGTCGGTATAACCCAGCGCGCCAAGGCGGTGATTGACGGTAACGACCACCACCCCGCCTTCCCGCACCAGGTGATCGCCCTCCAGCGCGGCAAGATTGCCCGAGCCGCTGGTGAAGCCGCCGCCATGGAAGGCAACCATGACTGCGCGCTTTTCGCCCGAAAGCGGCGCCCAGATGTTCAAGTTCAGGCAATCTTCGCTGAGGCCGCCGCGATAATTGTTCCAGCCGACCAGCCTTGTGTATTCGCTGGCCTCTGCGCCGGTGACCTTTTGCGGCGCGATGTGCCCCCAGTTGGAGCAGTCGCGTATGCCCGACCAGCTTGCCGGCTGGGCAGGGGGCATGAACCGATTCTTGCCCGCGGTATCGCTACCATAGGGAATGCCCCGAAACAGGCGCGTGCCCTGCTCCACGACACCGCGGACCTTGCCGTATGTGGTCTCCACCACCAGCTTGGGCGCCGCCTGCGCCAAACCGGATGTGCAAAGAACCGCGCCCGCGCCCAAAAGGATATGCCGCCGATGGCTGATCATGGCCGTCCCGCCTTTTGTTCCGAAGATTGAGAACTCTCTGCCGCCGGCGGCTTCTGCGCCAGGCGCCGATAAAGCCGGGGGTCGAATTCCTGAAGGGTCATGATGCCGTTCAGATGATTGGCCGCGAGCCAGGGAAGCCATTTGCCTGGATCGGCGTTCCAGCCTTCCTGCTCCCAGCCCGGGCCCACGAAGTCGAACGTGTCCGCGGCCGTAGCGATCTTGGCCTTGGTATTGTGTAGAAGGATGCGTGCCACATCGAGATAATGGCTGTCGCCGGAATATTTGAAGGCCTTGGCATAAAGCGTGACGGCCCAGTCCAGATATTCATCCCCGCCGGCGGCGAGCCCGGTGCCGGCAGTGGTGATCTCCTGCAGCCCCACCATGGGTCCATTGCGCCAGCGCAGGTGCGCATCGGGCACGTGACCCGGAAGCGGCACGTTCCAGATCCAGATCCAGCTTTCGGTATAGTCGGCCGCGGACAGGGCATGCGACAGCCACTTTGGCGCCCTGGTCGCCTCATAAAGCGCCAGAAAAGCATCCATGGAGGCCATGCCGCCTTCCTTGTCGGTGAGCAGCTGGCGCGATGAGGCATCCACCGCTCCGCCCTGGTAATTGCCCACTGTGCCGTAATGCTGCCAAAGATAGTCGCCCGCCTTGAGCGCAGCTTGCATATACTTTTGATCGCCCGTCGCCCGGGCCAAGGGCACAAACAACACGATGGGCGCATAGGTGGCGCTGGGCGAATTGTTGAAGACCTCGCTGGTGCCCGGCTTCCAGGCCCGCGGGAAGGACCCGTCCTGCCGCTGCTGGCTCAGCAGCCAATCGCCATAGCTCTTGGCCCAGCCGAGCCATTCGGGATGTTCGATACCCTTTCCCTTCTCGCGCGCATAAGCCAGCATCAGGCTGCGCATATCCGTGCTGATGGTGAGGATCGGCTGCTGGCCGATGGACCAGGAAGCCGGAATGATCTTGCCGGTGAACAGGTCGAAGCCGTCACCCGCCGGCGGAGACATCGGCAAAAGCCGGATGAAGGTGGCGATGATATCGAGCCCCTGCCGGCGCAGCTTGCGGCCGCGCGCGGTCTGCGGTTCGCGGTCGGCTTCCTTCAGGAATTCGTCGGCGATCTCGATATTGCGGGCACAGAAGCCCATGGCGGCGCGCCTGGCATCGGAGCGGTTGCGGAACTGGCCGGTGTGGGCATCCAGCAAATAGGGAATTCCGGTACGGCCCTCGACCGTGAGAACCTGGCTCGACAGCACATCGATGCTGATGCGCCGCAGATAATCCAGATCGACATAGTTCACTGCCGGCTTCAGCACATCCCAGGCCCAGCGATCAGCGGCGCGGATGGTTTGGGGAAAAGTCTCGCCCTGGCCGAAACGGAAAGCGACGTCGTAATCCTGGGTCATGCCATCGCGGATCGGATTGTAGCGGCGGCGCCATGCCGGCCGTACGTTGAGCTTCGGCAAGGACGCCGCATCGCCCTCCGGCGTCAGCATCGCCGGCGGTGCGCCGGGTGAGGTGCCAGGCGGCGGCCGGTTCGCGTTCCGGTCCGGATTCACGAAATCGTTCACCGTGCCCGGCAGCCAGTAACCGAAGGCGACGCTGCCCTGCTCTTCATCGGCACCGAAGGCGCCGAAATTGTAGGCGGCATCCACCATCACCGTATCGGAGGGCGCAGCCACTTCTTCCGCGCTGGTTTCCCCTTTCGGCGCGGGATCGAGCAAGGTGATCGACTGGCCACCCTTGAAATTCAACGCGAACAGCGGTGCGGTCAGGCTTGTCTCGCGCATCGATAGCCGCTTGGCGGCATAATGCAGCGGGCTGCCGGGCGCCAATGCTGCGTCGAAGCGGGGATCGTCGTAGAGCTTGCTGGGGGCCAGGAACCTGATATCGCTCCAGCTGGCCCCGGGCGCGGAAAGTAGAAGCGCCGAACCAAACCCGCCCTGGATGGTGCCGGAAACGGCAAGATGACGGTGGACCCCCAGCACCGCGTTCTTGATGCGCCAGTGATCCTCGAAATGGAACGTGACGCCCCGCAAGGCAATATCGGCTGTCGCTGTCAGCCCATCCTGCGCAGGACGGACGGACTCATAAGGCGCCGCCATTTCCTGCAGTCTGGCCGTCGCGGCGGGAGCCGGACTTTTGCCTTCATAGATTTCGAGCTGCGCGGGCTGGGCCTGGACAATATGAGGCGCGCCTTTGCCCCGGATCTCCAGGCCCCAGCCTTTTGGCACCCGCGCAAAAGAGACCACGGCGCCCGTCGGCAGATGGCCAAGGACGATGCCATTTTCCCGTCCTGCCGCGGAAGAGGCACAACACGATGCCAGAGCGCAAACGGCCGCGGCCTTCGCCATGCGGCCGGCTGCGACCACGGCGGTCATTCGATCGCCACAACGGCCACCGACCGCGGCGGTAGATCGAATGATAGTTTACCGCCATCGCTCGCGCCGCTGAACGCCACCGGATGAACCGCATTGGGCGCATCGAAGCTGTTGTGACTGTCCATGGCAGGCCCCGTCAGAATACGCCCATGCGCCGTGCCGGTGAGGTTGGTCACCACATGCGCTGACTTGGACGGGTCGGTGTTTACCAGCGACAGATAGAGCTTGCCGTCCTTGCCGCGCCCCGCTGCCGCATCCACCATGGGAACGCCGGCGGCAAAGTCCGGTCCATCCGTGGTAGCCGCATAGGACGTCGCCCCCATGAACACCTGATACATGTCGAAGACGTGATAGGTGGGCGTCAGAACCATTTTCGGTCCGTCTGTCATGATCATCGCCTGAAGCACGTTGATCATCTGGGCGATATTGGCGCCCTTCACCCGGTCGCTATGGCGCTGGAAAATATTGAGCGACAGCGCCGCCACCTCGGCATCGCGCAGGCTGTTCTGCTGCACCAGGAAGCCTGGATTGGACCCCGGCGCCGGATCATACCAGGTGCCCCACTCGTCCACATACAGACCCACCTTCTTCTGCGGATCGTATTTGTCCATGATGGCAGCCGTCTTGCTGACGATTTCGTCGATATGGCGCGCGTGCTGCAGGGTGGACGTCCATTCGCTTTCGGGGAAACCCAGGGCGGGGCCCTTGTCCCGGAAAATCCGCGGCACGGTGTAGTAATGCACCGAGAGGCCATCGAACCTGCCGCCATCGCGCATCATGGTCTCGGCGAAGTCGTAATTGTCGTCGTGACTGCCGGACGCGATTTTGAGCGTTCCCATCTCGCGCGGCGTGTTGGCGAAGGTCGCATAACGCCGATTGATATCGGCGGCATATTCGGGCCGCATATTGCCACCGCAGCCCCAGGTCTCATTGCCGATGCCGACAAAGGCGACGCGCCAGGGCTTGGCCCGGCCGTTCTTGCGCCGTTCGTTGGGGAGCGTGGCGTTCTCCTTGGAGGTCATGTACTCCAGCCACTGGGCATTGTCGTAGGGCGTCTTGGAGCCCACGTTCAGCGAGACATAGGCGTCGGCGCCGACCAGTTCCGAGAAATTCATGAATTCGTTGGTGCCGAAGCTGTTGTCTTCGGTAACGCCGCCCCAGTGGACGTTGATCCGCACCGGCCGCTTGGCGCGCGGGCCGATGCCGTCGCGCCAGTCATACAAGTCGCCAAAACATCCGCCCGGCCAGCGGATCACCGGCACATGGATCGCTTTCAGCGCGTTTAACACATCCGTCCGGTAGCCATGAATGTTGGGGATCTTGCTGCCCTCCCCGACCCAGATGCCGCCATAGATGCCGTGGCCGAGATGTTCCGCGAACTGGCCATAAATATGCCGGTCAATCTGCGCCCCCGGCTTGGCCAGGTCCACATTCAGCGTGACCTGCACCGCCGAGCCTTGGCCCACCGCGCTGCCGCCAAGCGACAAAAACAGGGCACAGGCCGCAAACCATGGCATCGGTTTCATTTCCCACCTCCCGATTCGGCCGCTTCGGGGCGGCTTCTGGATATACTCAGACATATAAATGGCCGCCGGGCAAGCGATTCCGGCAGGAAAAGCCGCCTGCGATCAGGCTGTTTTCCGACCGCCGCCGAAGGCGATTACCGCGACAATGATGAGGCCTGTGAACAGCAGGCGTGCGCCGGCGCCGGCGCCGAATGTATTCAGCATGGTCAGCAGCAGGACCATGAAGAGGGATGCGCCCCAGATGCCGGGCAGATTGGCGTCGCCGCCCGCCACGGAGGTGCCGCCAACCACGACCACGGCAATGGACGCCAGCAGATATTCATTGCCGATATCGACATTGGCGCCCCGGAAATAGCCAGCCAGCAAAGCCCCATCCAGTCCGCCCAGCACGCCGCACACCATATAGGTGATGGCGCGAACCCGCCCGACGGCGACACCGGCAAGCCTGGCGGCGTGGGCATTCTGGCCGGTCGCCAGCACCCAGCGGCCATAGATGGTGCGCCTGAGCAGCACGGCCGCAGCCACGGTGAACAGCATGGTGAGAAGAGCCAGAAGCGGCAATCCTGCGATCTGCAGGCTGGTGAAATCGGCAAAGCCAGGCGGCGGCTTGATCTGCAGCCCGCGCCCATAGGCGATATCGATGGACTGGATGATGAAACTGGAGGAAAGCGTGGCGATGATGGGAGGAATGCGCAGCAGCCAGATCAGGAGATAATTTGCGGCGCCGATGGCCAGGCCACAACCCGCCGCCGCGGCCAGGCCCAGGCCGATCCCGGCGTCACTGCCGTTCATCACCGTCATGGAAACCGCGCTGGCAAGCCCGATATTGGCGGCCAGCGACAGATCAATGTTGCCCGGACCGAGCGTGATCACGAACATCTGGCCTATGCCGGCCAGAACCATGAACACGGCGAGCGCCAGGGCTGCCGTGGCGACGCCGGCGGCGCCCTGACCATGCAGGGTGGCGATGGTGGCGACAAAGGCGCCAAGCGCGCCGACAAAAGACCAGGTCCAGGGACGGGCGCGAAGGGCCTCCAGCATCACGCGGCCTCCGGCCGGCTGAAGCGGGCCCGCGCCGCCAGCACCAGAATAAGAAGCGCCCCGTTCGCGCCAATCTGCCAATCCGGCGGGATATGGAGAAACGTCAGCAATGGTGAAGCGGCAAGCGTAAGGGTCAATCCGCCGATCACCGCGCCCACCGGCGAGACGACGCCGCCGACGAATTCACCGCCGCCCAGAATGACGCCGGCGATGGAAAGCAGGCTGTAATTGCTGCCGATATTGGGATCGGCGGAGGTCGAAATGCCGATCAGCGCCAGGCTTGAGAGCACACCGAACAGGCCAGCCAGCGCGAACAGAGCCATCTTGACCTTCAGCAGCGACCAGCCGGTGCGCGCGATCGCGGTGGCATTGCCGCCGGCGCCGCGCAGGACCGCGCCATAGCCGGTGCGCATCAAGAGCAGATGACACACCAGCGCGAGAAGGAGCGAGCCTATGACCGGCAGCGGCAAGAAGGGCGGTTTCGAACTCATCAATGTCTGAAGCCAATCCGGCGCGGCGCCGCCCGGCTGGGGCAACACGAGAATGGCGAGGCCCTGCCAGACAAAGCTCATGCCCAAGGTGACGACAATCGACGGCAGATTGCGCAGGTGGATCAGGGCGCCTACCCCGGCATAGACAAGCACGCCGCCCAGCAATATGGCCGCGCCCAGCAGAGGCGATTGGTCCAGCCAGGTCGCGACCACGCAACCGCAAAAACTGATGAAGGATCCGATCGACAGATCAAGCTCGCTGCCGGCGATGACGAACATCTGCGCCACGGTGGCCAGCGCGATCGGCAGCGCCAGGCTGAGCATCAGGTTGAAGCCGAAATAGCTCATGGCGCGCGGATTGAGCCAGGCGATCGCCGCGACCACCAGGGCCAGGGAGAAGGCCGGCAACAGGCTGCGCAGGAGACGAACCGGAGCGCGAGAAGCCATCAGGCAGGCTCCTGGAACGAGAGATGAATGATCTTCTCCTCGCTGACATCCGCGCCCGCCAGATCGGCAACAATCGCGCCGGCATGGAAGACATAGACATGGTCGCAGTGCAGCAGTTCGTCGGTCTCGGTCGTGTACCAGAGAAAGCAGCGGCCGGCGGCGGCTTCCGAACGGATGAGCGCATAGACGTCCTGCCGGGTGGCGATATCGACGCCGCGCATCGGATCATCCATCAGGATGATCGGCGCCTCCGACGCCAGGGCACGCGCGAACAGAGCCTTTTGCTGATTGCCGCCCGACAGGGATAGGATGCTGTTCTTCATCTCGGGCGTGCGGATGCGCATCCTGTCTTTCCAGGAAGCGGCCAGAGCCTTTTCCCGCCCCGGTGAAACGAGCCCGCCGCGCCTGAGATTTTTCAGCGAGCGGATGGTGATGTTTTCCGCGATGGACCAGCGCGGAAACACGCCGTCGGTCTGCCGGTCGCCCGCCACGAAAGCCGCGGGCCGGGAGCGGAAGGTCGTGCCGCGCGAAGACGCCTCGAACACCTGCCGCAGAAGCGCGGTCTGGCCATGACCTGCGAGTCCTGCAAGGCCGACGATCTCGCCCTGATGCGCCACGAGTTCCTTTGCGCCGCCCCGCCTGCCGGGCCGGGCTTTCACGCATACCGCGCCCTCGCGCAGACGCTCGCCCGATGACCGCTGGCCCGGCGGCATTTCCTCTCCGCCCATGGCCTGAACCAGTTTGCGCCGATCGAAATCCTGCACCGGGCCGGCGGCAGCGATCTTGCCATCCCGCATCACCACGATGCGGTCCACATGCCCCAGAACCTCCGCCAGGACATGGGAAATCAGAATAAGCCCCAGCCCCGCATCCGCCGCACGGCGCATATGGGTCAGCAGCTGGGCCGATGCCTGTGCATCCAGGGACGATGTGGGCTCATCCAGGATGACCAGGCGCAGAGGCTCGGCCACCACCGTGAAGGCGCGTGCCACTTCGACCATCTGGCGTTTGCCGATGGCAAGGTCGCGCACCAGATCGCCCGGGGAAATGCCGTGTCCCGGAAATATCCCGTCCAGCATCTCCCCGATCAGCCGCGCGGCTTTCTTCTGTCCGCCAAATCCACGCAGCGCGGGATGGAAGATGCGCACATTCTCCGCCACCGTCAGATTGGGACAGAGCGACAATTCCTGGAAGACGCAGCGAATGCCGTGCTGGCGGGCGCGCCGCGATGAATAGTCGTCCAGCGCTTCGTCCGCCACGCTGATGCGCCCGGCGTCGGCTGTCACGGCCCCCGCCAGAATCTGCATCAGGGTGGATTTTCCCGCGCCATTATGGCCGATCAGCCCGACACGTTCCCCACGGCCGATGGCAAAATCGACGCCGTCAAGGGCACGGGCAGCGCCATACCGCTTTTCGATTCCCGAAAGGCTGACACTGTCGCTGCCAGCCGCCGTCATTTCATGTTGGCTTTGATCGCCGCTTGTGCGTCGGCCTGGCTGTATTCACGGCTGGCCACCCCGCCCTTGGGAATATTCTTGAGGGCAGCCTCGAAATTGTCCTGCGTGAACGCAAGATAGGGCACGACCAAGTCGTGCGGTATCTTCTTGTTGCCGTCCAGAACCTGTTGTGCGACCCAGAAAGCCAGACTGGAAATGCCCGGGGCGATGGACGCGGACCAGGTGCGATAGCCGCTCTTGTCCTTCTGTTCCTTCCAGAAGGCCAGTTCGTCCTGGCGATTGCCCATGATGATCGTCGGCAGCGGTCGGTGGGCGGCAAGGAAGGCCTGTGCCGCGCCATACCCGTCGCCGCCCTGGTCCACCACGCCGACGATCGCCGGCATGGAGGGCAGCACGGTCGTCACGGCCTTCTGGGCGGTGGTCTGGTCCCAGTCCCCCTCCACCGACCTGACGATCTTGAAATTGGGATGGGCCTTCAGACCCGCGAGAATGCCGGCATGGATGGTTTCGTCGATGGAAGTGCCGGCCAGGCCGCGAATCTCCAGCAGATTGCCGCCATTGGGATGGAGCTTGGCGAGCTGCTCGACCTCCTGGGCACCCATCGCCTTATAGTCCACCACCACGCGATAGGCGCAGGGCGCGGTGACAATGCCGTCGAAGGACACCACGACAATGCCCGCGTCACAGGCCTGCTTGATCGCGCCATTGAGAGCCGTCGGCGATGCCGCATTGATGACGATCGCGTCATAGCCTTGAAGGATCAGGTTCTGGACCTGGGCTGCCTGCGTGGGGACGGCACGGTCGGGCGTGGTGAAAACATCCGCCGCGGCGACGACCTTGTCCGCTACCGCCTTTTTGGCAACCAGGCCAAAGCTTTTCAGCATCGCCTGGCGCCAGCTGTTGCCGGCATAATTGTTCGAAAAGGCGATTTTCTTGCCCGACGTGCTGGCGGTGGCGGGCATGACGCCGGCCAGGAGGCAAAGCGCAAAGGCGATAGTTCTATTGGTTTTCATGATCGGCAGACCGGTCCGTTAGATCGCGGTGAAATTGCGTACGCTGAAGCTGTCGAAATTGGCCTGCATCTGTGCCCAGACATTGGTGTGCAAGTCGGTGGCCACCCAGGCCTGCTGCGTCGATTGGCTTTCGAACGCGATGATCAGCGCATAATCGCCGCCGCCCTGCGGGCGCAGGAATTCCACGCTGACAAATCCCGGCTGGGCCGAAATGGCGGGGCGAAACGGCTCCCGGTAAGTCTTTTCCGCCTGCTGGTCCCGGCCGGATTTCACCTTGATGTCGACAATCAGAACAAACACGTCCACCTCACCTGTTTTATTGTTATAGGCCGTCAGCGCGGGCCCGTACGCGTCCGGCTTTCCTCGGTAAGCATATACGCTTTCTTGCTTTCGAAATCCCGCGCAATACCGATGACCATGAATTCCAGGGCGGTCTTGCCGGTTGCGGCGAAGGCCCGGCTCTCCCCCAGCGCGGCGGGAACCGCGTCTCCGGCATGGATTTCCGCTGTTTCCCCGTCAATCGTGGCGGTGCCGTCGCCGCTCATCACATAATAAACTTCCGCCATGTCCTTCTTGGTGTTGGGCCCGGCCGTCACGCCCGGCGGCAGCAGCAGGTGATCGACATAGGACCAGGTGCTGTAAAAAGTGCTGGGATCCAGGCCGCGATGATACATGGCGGTGCCCTTGCCGCCCTCGAAATTCGGCATCGGCTTGTCGAGCGACTTGTCCAGATTCATGTGAATGAACTGCGGAATGGCGTCTTTCGGCGCACCGACCCGGCCATCATCCAGATTCCAAGCATCATAGAAGTGCGGCAGGAGCCCGACATTGATGTTCATCCATTGCACGGGCTTGCCGGACTGGTTGCTGATGGCATGGCTGTGCCCCAGCCGCGCCACCGCGCCGGCCGGGCCTTTCAGGACAGAGGTGCGGCTGTCGATGGTATATTCCGCCTCGCCATCCAGGATAACGAACATCTCTTCGCAGTAATTGTGGAAATGCTCGCCAATCCCGCCGCCCGGCGGCAGCACGCCCCGATGCAGGAAGAACAGATTGACGCCCAGGTTGAATTTGGCGGTGCTGGCGCGACCGTCGAACAGCGCCATATAGTCCATCGGGCCAGAGCCATTATGGACCGAAGGATGATGCGGATAATTCGGTCCCGCGCCATGGGCGATGCGCTCGGCCAACGGCACATGGGTCCGCGACAGGGGGCTGGAGGCCGTGTAGGGATCGGCCGGAAAGGTCATGCCCGGCACCTGGGCTGCCGCACAGATGGGCACCAGTGCCACCACGCCCGCCAACAGGATCGTTTTCAACATCCCTCGCCCTCCTTATTTTTTGCCGACTATCAGATATAGCCCCGCATGAAGCTTTCAGGGTGCGGCCCGATCTTCACATCCAAAGCATAGAGTGAAGTCGAGGCCGTAATAAACAGGGTCCGCCAGCCGGGCCCGCCCCAATGATGATTGGCGACGAATTCCGGCACGGCAACCTTGCCGATCAGTTCGCCATCGGACGCGAAGACCCACAGGCCGCCCGGTCCCGTGCACCAGATATTGCCTTGGGCATCGCATTTCATGCCATCGGGAGCGCCGGGCACGGCGGGATCGCTGATGCCGGAGGCGAAGACGCGCATATTCGTGAGCTTGCCGCCGTCCACATCGAAGACCCGGATGTTCGCTTGGTCGGTATCATTAATGTAGAGCCGCTTCTCATCCGGCGAGAAGCACAGGCCATTGGGTTGCGTAAACATTCCTTTTTCGACCACCAGCTGCAGCGGTCCGCCACCGGCCGCAATGCGATAGACGCCACGAAAGTCCAGTTCGCAGGGACGCTCGATGCCATAGACCGGCATGCGTCCATAAGTCGGATCCGAGAACCAGACCGCGCCATCCGATGCCGCAATGATGTCATTGGGGGAGTTGAGCTCCTTGCCCTCGAAATGACGGGCGAGTACCTCGCGCCGTCCTTCCGAAAAGCGGGCGACACTGGAGGTGGCATGCTCGCAGACCAGGAGATTCAGGTCCCGGTCATAGGTCATGCCGTTGCCCTTGTTCGAGGGCTTCAGGAATTCCGAACAGCCTTTGGCATCCCAGCGGCGGCGGATGGACGGGGGGATGTCGGAAAACAGCAGATATTGATCCCGGGGATGCCAGATCGGCCCTTCGGTGAACTCAAAGCCCGAGCCGAGCTGGCGGCACGGCGCCCCAACATCCAGCAAGGACGCAAAGGCCCGCTTAAGCGCCTGATGTGCCATGCAATGTCCACCCTCGATCGCCGCGACTCTGGCGGCCGCGTGCTTACCCTTTGAATTAACTCGGACAATAGAGCATGGGCGGCGGCATGGCTCAATGGGGCACGTTGGGGGTGTAATAGCGGTGGGCTGCCGTCTTGCCTGGTGTGATAAAGGCGATCAGCTCGCCGGTGAATTCCTGGATCAGCTTGCGCAGGGCATCCATGTCATGGCCGGCGCGCAGCAGCTCCAGCCTTCGCGTCGGCAGATCGCGCAAGCCCACCAGCTGATTGGCCTCCAGAAAATTGGCTTCTGTCTCGGCGACCACAAGACCATCAAACCAGTCCGGCGACGGATTGTGCAACCATTTGTCTGCATCCTGCAGTGCGCCCGACAACAGCCCCTCCCGATCGGGCTCCTCGAGCACGACATCGCGGCCGCGGTTGCGGAAGACGCCAAGAATGGCCGCCGCGATGGCTGGATCGCGCACCGTGCCATCGGGATAGAAGACACCGTGAATGGGCCCCCAGTTATGGGCGATCATCAATTCCCAGATGATCCAGCCCATATGGGCCTTATCATGCTCCTCGATCTCGACATCATAGGGATTGGCCCTTCCGGTGCATCCCATTTCGGTGGTCATGATCGGCTTCTTCACCGAAGCAGCCAGCTCTTTCGCCCGGCCGATATCCGCCGCCATCTGCGCCCGCGTCATGGAATAGTCATGATAGGACAGCACATCCACCACATCGGCCGTCTGCCTGGTGCACGCCAGATACAGGCATCCGATGGTGACAGGCGTGCGATGATCCAGTTCATGCAGCACGCCCGCCATGTAGCGCGCCACGGCGATGCGCTGAGGCTGGTTGGTGTTGGGCATGAAGCTCGGAATCCGCACCAGGTCGGGCTCGTTGGCCACGTCCCACATCGCCAGGCCAGGCTCCCGGTCCACCGCGTCCACCGCATCCTTGGCCCAGGCGCGCAATTGCGGCTTGGCGGTTTCTTCGAACAAGTCCTTCATCATGCCCTGGGGCAGATCGACCAGCACGAACATGGTGCCGATGCCATGGGCATTGGCGGTGCGTACGAAATCCTTCAGATGCGCCTTGAAGGCGGCCTTGTCCGCAAGCCACGCATTGTAGGACAGGAATACGCGCGCCATGTTCATGCCAAGCTTCTGCGCATAGCCCATGTCGCGGTCCGCCTCGGCATGCTTGTAGTCCTGCCATTCCGCCGTATAGCCCCGCGCGCTGGCCGGGGTGTAGTTGAAGCCGCGCACATTGGAATAGTCCTTGGCGTAACGCGATTCGGCTGCGGAGGCAGCGCCCGCGCAGAATTCCAGCGCGACAAGGGCCAGGATGATGTGCGTGAAAGTCCGAAACTGCATGTTGCCCTCGAAGCGCGCTAGACGATTGCGGTTGGCCATCCGTCGGCAGACCAGACGATCGGCGCGATCCGCAAGGTGGCGATCCCATCATGCTGCCGGTCATAAGCGTGGTACACGATATAATCGCGGTCCTTGTCGCGCAGGATCGCGCAATGGCCAGGGCCACGCCAGCGGCCGCCCTCTTCCTGATTGTTGGCCTTCAGGATCACAACCCCGGCGCCGTCGGTCATGCGCCGGCCATCCTTGCCGACAAAGGGCCCGGTTATCTGCCGCGAGCGGCCGCAGGCGGTGTAGTAATTGCTCTGCGCGCCCTTGCAGCAGAAATCATAGGACGCGAACAGATAGTACCAGCCATCCCGTTCGATCAGGAACGCAGCTTCGATGGGATCGGGCCCGCCTTCCGGCTCCGGTCTCGCAGCCAAAGTGATCAATTGCGGCGCGGCGGACGGTTTTCCCGTTTCGCGATCGAGCTTCATCAGCTTGAGGCCGCCCCAGAAGCTGCCAAAGGCCAGCCATCTCTGGCCGTCGCGGTCCACGAAGTGTGCAGGATCAATGCAATTATAGTCGTCGTTCTTGTTCGACTGAAAGACCAGGCCTTCGTCCTTCCAGTGGAAGGCGGATGCGGAAGGGTCCAGGCTTGGATTCGTGGCAAGCCCGATCGCGGACTGATTGCTGCCGAAGCTGGAAGCGGCGTAATAAAGCCAGTGGCGCCCACCGTAAAAGCTGATGTCGGGCGCCCACAGGCCGCGGGCGTCCGGAATAACGGCGCCGATCCATCCCGGAAGCTTGTCGAACACCGTGCCGATGCGCTTCCAACTCACCAGGTTGCGGGAGATGCGACAGGATATCTGCCCGGGCGCATCCTGCCTCTGGGTGGTACAGAAGACATAATAGGTATCACCCTGCCGGATAATGCAGGGATCGTGAACCGGCGCGATGTCGCCGCCCAGACGCGCATTGAGCGGCGTAGGGGCCGGCTCCGCCCGCACCAAGGGAATGCCAAGACCCGCCGCAAAAGCGCCGGTGAGACTCAAGGCGCGCCGGCGGCCGATCGAGGCCTTGAGCTGGGATGTCATCGCAAAACCCTCCCCAGGGAGGCGTGCGACTGACGGCTAGGGGACCGTCAGCCGCCGCTCGACGTTGGTCAGCCCGTCCTGCCGACAACGCTCCTCGCATCACATCTCGTAATGCAAGCCTTTAAAGCCACATGCATCTTGTCTGGAGGTACCGGGACGAAGCGTGCCTCCTTACATGCGATAACGTATGCCGATCGCGTAGGTCTTATCGAACTGCGAGATTTCCGTATTGTAGAGCAGAAAATCCTGCGCGCTCTGCTTGCCTGCATAGGTCTTGTACATGCTGTTGATGATGTTGGTGGCATCGAAGGTCAGGATCAGATTGTCGTTCCAGGTATAGTTGAACGAGAAGTCCAGATTCTCGCGCGGTCGCGCATATTGCATTTGCGGCTGCACACCGGGCGTATAAGCAGGATTGATCAGAGAAGTGCTTCTCCACGTATAGGAAAGGCGCGCCGAGACCGGCCCGTATTCATAGATCCCTGCCGCGTTGTAGCTCCACTTGCTGATATTGTTGAAGGGGCCGGAAATATAGGTGGCGTTGGTATCCCAGCCGAAGCCGCTCAGGAAGCCGGGCAGGAAATCCAGGAACTGGGAATAACCGACCTCGCCGCCCTCCAAGGTCGCATCCTGGAAGTTCTGCGGCAGACTGTAATTGTAGACCAGTCCGTTGACGGTGACCTGGCCGTTGACGCAGCCCGCAATGGCCGAGGTACAGGCCGCTGTCTGGATGTACCCCTTCACGTCACGATGGAACAGGGCGACACTGAAATGATTGCCCTGGCCCCAGTAATATTCGCCGCCGATGTCCAGATTGACGGATTTTTCCGCGTTCAAATTGGGATTGCCGCTGCTGGAGGTGCCCAGCAGGGTCTGACCGGCGCCACTGAAGGACTGGGCCGGATTGAGCTGGGAAAAGCTTGGACGCGTCACCGTCTTGCTGGCGGCAAAGCGGAACAGCAGACCGTCGGCAAGTGTCGCGCGCAGGTTGAAGCTGGGCATCAGGTCGGTGGTTTCCTTGCGCGCCGTGGTCGGCGTGAAGGAAATCTGGCCGGCGTTCTGGTTGGTTATGAACGCCTGCTCGGTCAGATTGGTGTCGACGAAGCGCACGCCGAAATTTCCGTCGATGGGATAGCCCCAGACATCGAAGCCGTAATTGGCTTTGGCGTAACCGGACTGGGTGACCTCGTTCACGATGAAAGTCGAACTGGGAACATCGGCGCGCTCGCCAGTCAGGCCATAAAGGTTGCGGATTTTTTCCACATTGTCCCACAGCCAGTCGGGATCGAAGCTTACCCAGCCGGTTTCACCATACTTGCCGCCGAAGAAGCTGCCCAATGTACGGTGCGGCGCGCCGGCGCCGAGGGAGCCGACCGTGATCCCCCCCAAAGTGGTGAAGTTGGCAGGACTGTTGCCGCCCGAGCCCTGCGCCAGATAGGCCTTGCAGACGGGGCTGTTGAGGGTGGCGACAATATCGGCGTTATAGGCCAGGGTCGGGTTGGGCGACTGGGTACAGTTCAGCGCGGCATTGGCGGCTGCGGTGTTGTGCGAACTGCGCGCACCGCCCCGATAACCGACCTCGATGGACCGGATATAGCTCGAGGGCGAGAAATCATATTCGCCATCCACCCGGAAGACATAGTCGGCGCCCACCGCCTTGTTCCGCTGGTCAAACAACTGGTCGAGGATGAGATTGTTGGGGTCATCCTGCGGGTTGCCGACCGTGCTGACAAAGGAGCCGCCGGTATCCTGATAGTTGTTTTCAAAACTGAAGCCGTCCGCCGGGTAGTTGTAGGCGGTATCCGGGATGATGTTGATGGTCATGACCTTGCTGGTCGTGGCGTCAACTTCGGCTTTCAAGCTGAAATTGTCCGTCACCTGCCAGTCGGCGCCCGCCGCCATCTGCAAGGTGTCTTCCTTGTTGCGGCGGTCCTGCTCTGAGGTCAGCGAATAACAGCCGGACTTGCCGCTGGCGACGATATTGGTGCCCTGGAAGACCGTGCTGGCAGCCGCGTCGGGACAATTGCTGCGCAGCTTGACGTCCACGAACGACGGCGCCTTCTGGCGCAAGCGGGTGTAAAAAGCTTCCGCGAACATTTCGAGGTTGGCGTTGGGCTTCCACTGCCCCGACACGTCCAGAGATCCGCGTTCGATGGAGCCGTCGCGCTGAAACAGGCTGATGTTGGAGCTTTCGGCCGCATAACCAGGTCTTACACCCTGTGCGAAAGGCACGTTGAGGCCGCCCGAACCTATTGGGCCCGCAGCGGTGGTTACGCTGCGAACCGGACAGTTTGTTATCGGGTTCATGGTGCAGACCGAGCCGCCGAACGAGCCGGCGCCGGGAACCGGGCCGATGATCGTGGTGCGCTGTCCGCCCAGGATCTGATCCTGGCGGGTGTGGATGTCCTTGTAGGATACGTCCACCAGCAGGCCGACCTCGCCGATGTCGGTATTCCAGCGATCGGAGATCAGGAAACTCATCTGCGGATCAATATGGTCGGCCAGAGATTCATTCACGGCCTGGCCGCTGAAGGCGAATTTGTAGCCGTCAAAGTCGAAAGGCCGATGCAGGCGAATATCGATCAGGCCCGCAATACCGCCCTCTATATCGGTGGCGGAAGAGGCCTTGTGCACATCGACACGGGCCAGCAATTCGGATGGAAAGTCAGCCAGGGTGACGGCGCGCCCCGTCGTTCCCCCGGTCGGAGCAGACGAGAAGATCGCCCGGCCATTCAGCAACGTCTCGATGTCCGGCAGGCCGCGAATAAGGACGACGGTCGGCTCGACATTGTTGCGAACGATCGCGATGCCGGTGACATGCTGCAGCGATTCCACAAGGGTGTTGTCCGGCAGCTTGCCGATGTCTTCGGCGACGATCGAGTCGATGATCTGGCTGGCATTCTGCTTGATTTCGAGCGCGTTGTTCACGGACGCTCGCACGCCGGTGACCGTGACTGTTTCCGTCGACGGCTCCTGGGCCTGGGCCGCCCCCGCGGTGGCCAAGGCGATGGCGAATGCGGATGCAGTCCCGCGCAGCAGATTTCTGGACATCACGAACTCCCCTTGGCGCGGCGGTAGCTCCGCCCGCGTTTTATATAACTCAGACAATAATCGGCGATTTTGCCGTTGCGCAAGCGCTTTCGTCAGACAAATGACGCTTACTCAGACAAATAAAAATATGTCGGAGGAAATTGTTGCGGCGCGACATGGCTTTTACTTTGGCCTTCGCGCTGTTGGAAGATCGGCTAAGGGCCGGGTTCTGCGTCACTCTGTTCGACCACCACCACACCGGCACGCGCCAGCATGGCCAAACCCTTTCTCAAGCTGGCGACCGCAGCTTCCCCGTCAAGCGCCGTATACAGTTCGGCAAGCGACACCGCTTGCCTATCGTTGAGCATTTCCAGGGCCGGCTTCACCTGGACGGGCACGTGGTAGGTCTTGTCATAGGCGTTGAACACCGCCTTGCCGTCCTGGACCGTCAATGCCAGACGGGGCGAAGATGCCAGGCGGATCAGGCTTTTGTCCCGCAATGGCGCGGCTTGGTCGTAAGGGGCTTGCGGCAACCGGATGGGCGGGTGGCCATGAACAAACCCGTCCGCTTCACGGAGGAAATCGTCGATCGCCTTGTCATCCAGCGCTTCGGCAACGAGGGCGCGCAGCTCCACCATGTGGGCCTGCCGGGCCGCGGACTCCCGCAGGACCGGCAGGTTGCGACGCAGATGCGCATGGCTTCGCAGCCGCTTCACCATCCAATTCAACAGGTTCACACCGTGCATCGGGGCAATGCCGAACGTCAGATGCATGCTGGGTTCGTTGAGGGGATGAGCCACATGCCACCAGCCGCGCGGCAGATAAAGAACCTCACCTGTATTCAATATGCCGTCCCACAGCGGTGCGCCTTCCGGCTTCGGGGGCGTCCCGGTATCCAAAGGATAGTCCTGGGTAGGGGCGAATATCTGCCAGCGTTTTCGGCCGTGCAGCTGCAGCACCATCACTTCGTGGGTGTCCCAGTGCAGGTCAAAGCCATTCTGGCTGTGCCAGCCGGCGTAGAGATTGACGTGATTGCGGGCCTTGAGCGCGTCCCGGAAGGACTCCGACAGCGTCCGCACCTTGGGGGCCAGATCTTCCACCCCTTGCAGCACCAGGGTCGCGCCGTCGGCCAACAGCGCGGTTAGACGGCCGGAATCGATATGCGGCAGATGCCCCGGACCGGGCGGGGTGTGCATGTAGCGCTCCGGCTCGATGAGATGGCCATCCTTGGAGAGCCGGATATGCGGCGGCGCCATACGCGTATTTTCCAGGATCGCGCCGAGTTCATCCCAGCTCAGCAGATCGGAAAAACGGTCCGGCGGCCCCGGCAGATGCAACCAGGATTTTTCCCAATGGCCGGTCAGAAAGCCGTCGCGTCCCAGCGGCGCGATGACCTGATCGAAATCCATACCCATCTCCGCCAAAGCGCGGGCCTCATTTCTCAGACATTATAACTCTGCTAGAGAGGTCCCGCATATTCTTCAAGGGGACCTCCGTGAGAACTGGAACGATGCGGTTGGCCAGGCTCGCGCCTCTCATGCTGGCCCTCCTGGCTCCCCCAGTTCTTGCACAGCCGGCAGAGCGCGCGGTGGGCACCAAGCTTGCCGATGGCCAGGCCTATGTCACCCTGGTGCGCCTCTCGCACCAGCCCATTCCGGCCGACAATGGCCGCATCCTGATCGCCCTTGAGGAGAACGGGATGGAAGGCATTCCCATCTATGAAAGCCGCGATGAAGGCGCCAGCTGGCAGCTTGTGACGCACGCGACGGACGCGCAGCACAGCGATCATGCCAAATGCAATCTGCACTGGCAGCCGCATCTGACCGAAATGCCCCGCACCGTCGGCGCCCTCAAGGCCGGCACGGTGCTGCTCTCCGCCAGCGCGGTCTGCAACGGCGACAATGGCCGAATGGCCTCCATGCAGCTTCAGCTCTATGGTTCGACCGATCAGGGCCGCGGCTGGAATTATATCGGGGCGGTCGCCGACGGGACCGCAGAGCTGCCCGTGTGGGAGCCCCATCTGCTCATCCTGGATGACGGCAAGCTGGTCACCTATTATTCCAGCGAAACGCACAAGAAGGACGGCTACAACCAGCTTCTCAGCCACAAGCTTTCCACCGATGGCGGCAAAAGCTGGGGGCCTGAGGTCTATGACACCGCGATGCCGGGCGGCGTGGAGCGACCGGGCATGGTGATCGTGGCGCGCCTGGCGGACGGCTCCTATGTCTACAGCTATGAGGATGTGCAAGGGCCCAACAACGGCCAGGTCCATGTCAAGTTCAGCAAGGACGGCATTCATTGGGGACCGCCAGCCGAGCGCGGCACCCCGATCCAGACTTTGGGCGGCGCATATCCCATCAACTGCCCGGTGATCGGCTGGTATCCCGTGGGCGGACCGGACGGTGTCTTGATCGTGAGCGCGCGCGGTGGCGCTGGCGGCGGCGATCCCGGCGGGCGCTCGCTCTACTGGAACACCAACAAGGGCATTGGTCCCTGGTGGGAAGCGCCGGCCCCGGTGCAAAAGCTGATGAACGGCCGCGCGGGCTGGACCCAGGCCCTGATGCTGAAGCCCGATGGCAGCTTCCTGCACATCACCTCGTCCGCCTCGCCCGAGGCGCCGACCAATCCTTCCAAAAACCAGATCCTGTTCGCATCGGCGCATCTGGACTTCAACCGCTATGAGGCTGAAGACGCCATGCGCGCGGGATCGGCCCTGATGCATGATGCCTCCATGTCCAATGGGGCCAAGGTACGCCTGGGTGCCAAGGATATCGGCCGCCTGACGTTCCGCATTCATCTGGCGCAAGGCGGCACTTATCGCCTGGGCGTCAACTATGGGGATATCGGTTTTGCCGCCACGCCACGCCTTATCGCCAACGGCGCCGCGGTTTCAGGCACCACGCAAACGGCGCCGCTTGACCCTGCCGCGGCGGCGCTGCGCGTACGCGACCTTGGCACCCGCGCCAGTGGCAACAGGACACTGCTTTCGGGAACAGCCAATCTGAAAGCCGGCGACAATGACATCGAGATAGCGGGCGGCAATTACGCCCTGGATATCGACTATCTCGAGGTCACCCCCGCCCGGTGAAAGCGAGGGCTAAGCGGTCTTCACCCGCAACTGGGTGAAGGAGTGCGGCGCAAAACTGTAGGTCAGGCTGCTGCCCGAGGCGGAAACAGTGGTTTCACGGACGCCGACCACGCTCTTGCCGAAGTCGTTCTGCGCCTTGATGTCGGGCCCGTTGACTTCCGATACCGTCACCCCCCCGCCGAAATGGCGATCCTCCAGGCCGATCTCGACCTCGATCGGCTGGTCGCGATGGCGATTGACGACATTGAGCACCAGGTCCTGGCCCGCCAGGGACGCGGACGCATCGATGTACGGGATTTTGTTGAAACGCTTGCTGTCATAGCTGGGGCTGGTCACCAGCACGTCAAGGCTGGTCCCTTTGACGTGAGCCGCGAATAGCTGCAGCGGGAAATAGATGGTCTGGAGGAACAGGCCTTTCTCGTCGGTGAAGATAGGCGCGATCACGTTCACAAGCTGCGCCAGGTTGGCGATCTTGACCACATCGGCGTGATTGACCAGCGAGTTCAGGAAGCCGGCAACCACCAGCGCGTCTTCCAGATTATAATGCTCCTCCAGGATGCGGCGGCCGCGTTGGCTGTCACCGCGGGCGCGATACCAGACATTCCATTCGTCCAGCGCGATATACAGCTTGCGGCTATCATGCATGGGCACGCCGGTGCGGGGATCGACGCGCTGGGACATGGCGGCATTGATCAGGCCGGCCAGGATGTCGATCTTCTGGTCCATCTCGATCGGGCTGGCAACGAAATCGGCATAATCGTTGTCCGGATTGCCGACATACATGTGAAGCGAGATGTAATCGGCATAATCCCTGAGCGTTTCCAGCACCACGCGATTCCAGCCGATCCAGTCCGAGCCGGCGCGGAAGTTCGACGCGCCGGCGGCTATCAGCTTGACGTCGGGATCGGTGAGCTTGGCCAGCTTGGCAGCTTCCAGGGCGAAAGCGGCGTAATCGCCCGCCGAGCGATGGCCCATCTGCCAATAGCCATCCATCTCATTGCCCAGGCCCCAATATTTGACCTTCCAGGGCTTGTCGCGGCCGTTTTTCCTGCGGGCCTGGACGATAGCGGTGTCCTGGCTGCCATTGACATATTCGATCCATTGCTGGGCCTCGCTCCAGCTTCCGGTCCCCAGATTGAGGCAGATATAGGGTTCAGCTCCGATCTGTTCGATATAGTCCATGAATTCGTGGGTGCCGAACCGGTTGTCCTCCACCGTTCCCCACGCCATTTCCAGGCGCTTGGGACGCTTGTCGCGCGGACCGATGCCATCCATCCAGTGGTAGTTGGAAGAGAAATTGCCGCCGGGCCAGCGCAGCAGCGGAACGTCCAGATTCTTCACGGCCGCCATCACGTCCTTGCGGAACCCTTCCTTGTCGGACAGGGGCGAGCCTTCATCAAAGATGCCACCCGTGATGCAGCGTCCCAGATGCTCAATGAAATTGCCGAAGATCTTGCGATCGATATCGCCGCGGTGACGGCCGCTATGGATCTGAATGCCCGCGGTCGCGGCGGCGGCAGATCCCGGATGTCCCAGCAGAGGAACCGCCGTGGACGCCTGCAACAATGTCCTGCGCGAGATTTTCATGTGCCCCCCTTTACGCCTGAAGGGCACGCCCCCGGCTATGGGGCAGATAATACTCAGACAAGCGCCGGTCACAAGCCGGTTGGCGGACGGAGCTAGCGCCTGCGCGCCCGCTTCTTTGCCGTTTGGACTTTTTCCGCTGCCTTGGATTTTGAGGGTGCGATAATCGGCGGCCATTTCGGCGCGGTGGTAATATCCACCAAGGCCAGGTCCACCAGTTGCACCATTGCCCGCCGCGCCGCCGCAGGGTTGCCCGCCTCGATGGCCTGGAAGACCTTGCGGTGGTCCGGCACGGGGTCGCGCTTCAACGGTTCGTAGCGCTGCTTGAAGATCGTCGACCAGCTGACGGCGGCATTGATGCTGGATGTCATCGAGGCAAGAAAGGCGTTGCCGGAGGCATCCAGCAGCGCGGTATGGAAATGCTCATCGGCATCGCGCCATTCCTTGGTCACTGGTCTGTAATGCGCCATGTTGGACAACGCTGTCGCCATGATTTTCAGATGATGGGCGGCGCGCCGCTCGGCCGCCAGCGCGGCGGCTTCCGGCTCGACCATCCGGCGCAACTCGAAGAGACTATAGACCAGCGCATAATCCGGCTCGATCTGGAAAATCCACGACAAAACGTCCGGATCCAGCAGATGCCACGCGGAACGGTCGTTCACCCGTGTTCCAGCCTTGGGCTTGGAATGAACGAGCCCTTTGGCGACCAAAATGCGGACTGCTTCACGATAGGCTGAGCGCGATACCTTGCGCTGGTCGCTGGCTTCGACCTCACCCTCAAGGACTTTGCCCGGACGCAGCATGCCGGAAACGATCTTGATGCCCAGATCGCGCGCGATTGTGCCCGGAATGCGCAATCTCGGCGACGATGATTGCTTCACAGTTGGATGATCGCTCAGTTCCCCGTTCCCAATTTGCACACGGACCACATCCCTCGCAAGCGGGCCCGGTCTCTTTTGCCATTGCCAATTCGCACGTTATGAGAGCTTTGGTAGCGTTAGCAGACGCCCGCGATCTGCTAACAAGAATGCCTCTCAGGCCAGAGTCTTCAGACCCAAAGACCTTGCGGAGAGCCCGCATCCTATGCCTTTCTTATTACTCAGACAATAGAAACAACCCCGCATGGTCAACAAGAGAGGTAAACAACCATGAGTGAAGCGGTTGTCACGCGTCGTCAGAGCCTGCAAACCACAATCGGTGCGGCGCTCGCCGCCGGCACCGGCCCGGCTCACGCGCAACCCGCCGGTTTGAAAGCCATCGTCAACGCGCGCCGGTCCGGCCCGCCCATCACCCGGATGATGTTCGGCGCCTTGATCGAACATATCGGTAATCTGATCAACTACAGCCTGTGGTCGGAGGTCCTGGACGATCGCAAATTCTTTTATGTGGTGGACAATCAGCCCGTCCCTACCAGCGGCCGCGCGAGCGGGCGCAAATGGAATCCCATCGGGCCGGAAACCTCGGTGCGCATGGACGGGGCGGCGCCTTATGTCGGTACCCATAGTCCGATGGTGACGCTTGCCGGCGGCGAACTGCGCGGCCTCAAACAGGCCGGCCTCAGCCTGGTCAAGGGCAAAGGTTACAGTGGCCGCATTGTGATTGCGGGTGATGCCGGTGCACGCGTGACCGTGACCTTGATTTGGGGACCCGCTGCAGCCGACCGGCAAAGCGTGGACGTGCCGGTTGCCACGACATGGAAGACCGTGCCGCTGCGCTTCACCAGCGGCGCCGATACCACCGCAGCGCAGATCGAGATTGCCGGCACCGGCACCGGCACATTCCGGGTAGGTGCGGTGTCGCTCATGCCGGATGACAATCTGCAAGGCTTCCGGGCCGACACCATCGCCTTGCTGAAACAGCTCGACTCCGGATTCTACCGCGTGCCGGGCGGCAATTTCGTTTCCGGCCACGACTGGCGGACCGCGATCGGCGATCCGGACAAGCGGCCGACCGTGATGGATCCGGCCTGGCATGCCCCGCAACCCAATGATGTGGGCACCGACGAGCTGGTCCATCTCTGCCGGCTTCTGGGGGTTGAGCCTTATATGTGCGTCAACACGGGCTTCGGTGATGCGGTGCACGACGGCGCCGAGCTGGTGGAATATTGCAATGGCAGCGCCGCGACACCGATGGGGCGATTGCGCGTCGCCAACGGCCACCCCGAACCCCACAGGATAAAATACTGGAACATCGGCAATGAGATGTATGGGCCCTGGCAGATGGGCTTCATGCCGCCCGAACATTACATGATCAAGCATAACCGCTTCGCGGCCGTGATGCGGGCCGTTGATCCGACCATCACATTGATCGGCATCGGCGCCATGCCGGACGAAATGACCATCGATCAATGTTTTTACTACATCGATCCCCATACCCGGCAGGTCGTAGGAAAGCCTCCGAAGGTGGAATTCGGTTCGCCGAACGACTGGACCTATCGTCTGATCAAGGAATGCACCGGCAATTTCGACCTGATCTCGGAGCATTGCTATGGCGATGCGCATCGCTACGACTTCGCCCAGGCCAAGATCCTGCCCCAGGATGTGGATGAGCCGGCGGTGGAATCCTGCCGGCGCGCCCCAAACCGCATCCGCCTGAAACGGGAATATTGGGAGCAATACAAAGAGGCCTTCCCCTCCCTCAAGGGCGGCAAGATCAAGATCAGCGTCGACGAATGGGGCTTTCGCAACGCCCGTGGCCTGAAGCAGACCTTGGGGCTGGCCATGACGCTGCATGAACTGTTCCGCAATACGGACTTCATCACCATGGCGGCCTTCACCATGGGCATGTCGTGGATCGACTACAACCGCACCGCCTGCACCTATTCCAATGCCGGGCTGCTGTTCCGGATGTACCAGAATTTCGGCACGCATCCGGTCGAGGTAGAGGGCAATTCTCCGCAGCCCCTGCCCAAATGGCCGGTAGGCGGCGACCAGCCGCTCATCAACGCCGGAAGCCCGACCTATCCGTTGGATATCGCCGCCGCTCTCACCGCCGATCGCAAGTCCTTGACCTTGGGGATCGTCAACGCCACCGAGATCGAACAACCCCTGCTTCTGAATATTCGGGATATCAAGGTGAGGTCGTCCGGCAAACGGTGGCGTCTGACTGGGCCGTCACTGGCTGCCGCCAATCATGTCGGCCAGCCACCGCAGGTAACGGTTTCAGAGCAGCCGGTTTCCTTTGCCGGCCGGATCGCGGCGGCACCCTATAGTATCGAACTCTATAATCTGCCGCTGGCCTAGATTTTGGCGGCCAGGGACGTCATTTTTCTTCCGGCTCCGCCTGCGCGACCTGGGTGCGGTCCGCAGGGCTTTCGACCCAGCCGCCGCCCAGCGCCTCATACAGATGAACAGCCGCCTGACGATTGGCGAGCTGGATCTGCACCAACTGATCCTGGGCGCCAAAGAGTTGCTGCTGCGCCTGCAGCACGTTCAACAGGTCGGCCGATCCTCCCTGGCGATACTGAAGCTGGGAAATCTGGAAAGCCTCCTCGGCGGCGGTGATCTCGCGGCGCAGGTGATCTTCCGAGCGACCGGTATTGGCGACCTGTATCAGCGCCGTCTCGACGTCAGAATAGGCGTTGAGAGCCGCGCTCTGATAGGCGGCGATGAATTCCTGTTGTTCGGCTTGCGACAAATCCCGCTGCCCCGCCAGCTTGCCGCCATCGAAGATGGTCTGCAGCAGCCCCACGCCATAGCCAAAACCGAAATTGGAGCCCTGCAGCAACGTGCCGACCGCCGTGCTGATAAAGCCGCCCGATCCGGTCAGCGATATCTGCGGCAGGAAGGCCGCGCGGGCCGCATCCACATTGGCGTGGGCGCTGGCCAGATTGGCTTCGGCTTGCGCGATATCCGGGCGCCGGACCAGAAGCTCCGCAGGAAGACCGGGGCCCACCGCCGGAGCCACGATCTTGTCGAGATCGACGGTGGGAACATCGAAGCCCTCCGGCGGACGGCCCGCCAGCACCGCCAAAGAATAGAGTGCCTGCTTCTCAAGCGTCTCCAGCGAGGGAAGCTGGGATTGGACCTGTTCCAACTGGGCCTGTTCCCGCGCCAGGTCGAGATGGGATACCGATCCGGCTTTCACCTTGAGATTGATCACATCCAGGATGGCATTGATGGCGGCAATGTTCTGATGCTGGATGGCGATGCGGCGGCGCACGGCCTGCACCAGCAGATACTGGTTGGCGACATTGGCGGTGACACTCAGCGCCACCGACTGCTGAGCGAAGCGCGCGGATTTCAATTGTTCCTGGGCGGCTTTCAGATTGTCGCGCGCCAGCCCCCATATATCCAGTTCATAGCTGGCATTGAGGGTCAGATCGAATTGCTTGCCGTTCAGAAAACGCTGGCAACTGAGACCCTTGCAGCCGCCGCGCTGATAGTCGGCCTGCCCGCCGATCTGGGGAAACAGGGCCGAGCGCTGAATGGTGGATTGCGCTTCGGCCTGCAACACGCGTGCAACGGCAATGGCGATATCGCGATTGTCGGCCTGCGCGCGTTCGACCAGGCCCGTCAGTTGCGGATCGCCAAAGCCCTGCCACCAGGTTGGCTCGGGCCAAACCTTTGCCTGATCGGGCGCCGGTGTGATGAAGGATTTGGGCTGCATCGGCTGCGGCAGCGCCTGCGGCACCGGCGTACTGCAGCCGGCCAGCAGCAACGGAAGGATGATACCAAGACCAGCAACGATTTTGCGGGTTTCGGCACGCATGGCTGGCGTGTCATTCACGGTTCTGTTCCCTCTCGGCAGCATGGCGCTATTCATAACGAAGCGCTCGGATGGGATTGGCACGGGCCACGCGCAGAGCATGGACGAAGACGGTCGCCCAGGCGATCGCCAACGCGACGGCGCCGGCACCGACAAAATAAGCAGGGCTCAGCGTGATGCGATAGGCAAAGCCCTGCAGCCAGTCGTGCAGATAGTACCAGGCCACCGGCCAGGCGATGGCGTTGGCGATCAGGACCGGGATCGAAAATTGACGCAGCAACATCCAGACGATATCGCCCGTGCGGGCGCCGAAGGTCTTGCGCAGGCCGATCTCGCGGGTGCGTCGCTCTGTCGAGAATGCCGCCAGCCCGAAGAGGCCCAGACAGGCGATTAAGATGGCGATGCCGACAAACAGGCCGAACAAGGTGCCCTGACGTTCGTCAGCCGAGAATTGCTTGTTGTAATCGTCGTCCAGGAAGTGCCGCCGCATCGCCAAGCCGGGCGTGAAGGCGTGCCAGGTCAGGTCGATGAAGGCGAGCGCTTCCCGTTCCCTGCCCTCGCGCAGGCGCACCGAGAGATGACCCAGGGGGAAAGACCGCCAATACATGTACATGGTGCCATCGACGGGATTCTTGGGACCATCCTGCTTGACGTCTGCGACCACGCCCACGACGGTCACATTGGCACGGCCCATCGCATCCAGGGTCAGGGTCTTGCCCACTGCGGCTTGGGGCGTATAACCCATGCGGCGGGCCGCGGTGGCGTTGATCAGGACATTGAAGGGTCGGCTGTTCTTGTCCTGCAATTGATCGGGCAAGACCCCGTCGGCGCCAAGCTCCTCCGACAGAGGCCGGCCCGCCAGCAGCTTTATGCCGTAGAGTCGCATGAAATCGGGGCTGGAAGGGATCAACAACAATTCCTCGGTGGAGGTCGAGCCAGGCACATGCGCGTCCAGATGATTGTGGTCTTCACTGAAAGGCACCGCCTGGGAGGTGGCGACATCCATGATGTCCGGGCTGGTCCGCAGGCGCTGCGCCAGGCTGTCGACCATGCTGGGTGGAACGCCATTGGTGTTCACGTCCACCACCGCATTGGTCTTGAAGCCAAGGTCTACGTTCCGCGAGAAAGATATCTGGGCAAAGATCACGGCTGCGGCAATGCCGAGGCCGATGGAGACCGCGAATTGCAGGACCACCAGCGTGGTTCTGGTCAGGCCCGCCCCCTGCCCCACCCCGCCGCTGACGCGCATGGTTGAAGCCGGCCGGAAGGCTGAAAGCACCAGCGCGGGATAGGCGCCGCTCAGCAGCCCCGCCACTGCGCCGACAGCGACAATGAAGGCAAGCAACTGCCAGTCACGGATGTAGTGGATATCGATGGGCAGCCCCAGAAGCTGGTCGAACAGCGGCAGCAGCACCTCAACCAGCGCCAATGCGAAAACCAGCGCCACCCCGGCCGTCACCAGGGCTTCACCGAGGAACTGGACGATCAGCTGCACGCGTTTGGCGCCCACGACCTTGCGTAGCGCAATCTCGCGGGCGCGCATCATGGCGCGCGCCGTGGCCAGATTGGTGAAATTGAAACACCCCATCAGCAGGATCAGCGCACCGATGGCGGAAAAGCCATAGACCATGGTCCAGCTTCCTGCCGGCGCCATTCCGCCGGACTGATCCGAGGAAAGATGCACATCGACAAAAGGTGTAAGGCGCGGCATCAGCACCTCGCTGCCTTTTCTACGGATGTCCATCCGCTTGGCGGGATCAACGGCGTGATCGATGATGGTCCTGAATTTCGCCGTGACAGCATTGGGATCGGCGCCAGGCGCCAGACGAACGTAACCCCAACTGGACGTAAAGAGCCAGTTTTCCCGCATTTCCCGGTTGATTCCGGATGCCGTGGACGTGTTCGGGATCAAGACTTCCGCCCTGAGCTGGGTATTGTACGGCAGATCCCTGAGAATGCCGGTGACGATCAGCGCCTGCTGCTGGGTCTGGCAATTCTGGTAGGTATCGTCGCATTTCTGCCCGCTCGTTACGATCGTCTTTCCGACCGCCGGCTGGTCGCCGAAATATTTGCGGGCCGCAGTTTCGGAAATAACCGCCGACTCCGGCTTGGCAAAGACCGTGGCAGGGTCCCCGGCCACCAGAGGCAGCCTGATCATCTGGAGGAAGTTCGGATCGACAATGTCAATACTCTCCGGGAATTGCCGGTTTCCGATCAGGATCGTTGTCGAACGGCGCGCCAGCCGGGTCCTGGCCTGGACCTCCGGAATCTGGTCCAGCATCGCCTGGGTGGCGGGGAAAGGAGTCCTTGCAGAAGGCTTGCCGGGCTTGCCGGGAAAATTGAACGTCACTTCCACCCGGTATAGATTTTCCGTCCCCGGTATCCAGCGATCATAGGAAAGCTGGTCGCGCACGAACAGAATGATGAAGATCGCGCAGGTCAGCCCGACGGTGAGCCCGGCGATATTGATGAAGCTGTAAAGCTTGTGCCGGGTCAGGTTGCGGAAGGCGACAATGAGATAGTTGCGGATCATGGATCACCTCATTCGTAGCGCAGGGCGCGAATGGGGTTGGCGCGCGCAACGCGCAGGGCGTGGCTCAGGATGGTCAGCCAGGCGATCATCAGCGCGCCCAGGCCCACCGCGACGAAATAGACCGGGCTGAGGGTGATGCGATAGGCGAAGCCCTGCAGCCAGTCATGCAGATAGTACCAGGCCACCGGCCAGGCGATGGCGTTGGCAATCAGCACCGGAATGGAGAATTGCCACAGCAGCAGCACGACCACGTCGCGGATGCGCGCCCCAAACACCTTGCGGATGCCGATCTCCTTGGTGCGACGTCCCGCGGTGAAGGCGGCCAGGCCGAAAAGGCCCAGAGAGGCGATGAAGATGGCGATGCCCACGAAAATCGCGAAGATCTGGCCCTGCCGCTCGTCGCCCTGATAGAGCTTTTGATAGGTGTCGCTCAGCAGGGTACGCGTAAGGGCGACTCCATGGATGAAGCTGCGCTGGGTGCGCGCGATATAGTCCATCGCCTCGGGCAGGCGGCCGGGCGCAACCCGGATGACGATGTTCTGCAGATTGTCTTTTCTGTGGATGTACACCGTCTGCAAGATGGGTGAGCGCGTCCCCTCCGTCATGGTATCGGCGACCACGCCGACCACCCGCACATGCGATTTTCCGGCGATAAAAATCTTTCCGATGATTTCGCTGGGGCTCAACCCCAGCGCGCGCGCCAGGGAGGCATTGATGACGATATTGTGGCCCTCGTTCTTGCCCTCGTCTCCGTTCTGGCCTTCGAAGAAGCTGTCCTCCTCGCGGTTATCCTGCAGGGCGCGTCCCGCCAGAATCTTGATGCCGAAAAGCTGGAAATAATTTTCCGACACGGAAATGTGATTGGGCGACAGGAATTGCGGATCACTTGGCCGCCGCACAGGCAGCACATTGTTGTTACCAAAAAACGGCATGAAGCTGGTGCGGGCGACCTCGATCACGCCGGGCCCGCGCTGCAACGCCTGCATGAAACTCTTGACCCCGTCCTCGGTCAGCCGGCCCGCCGTGCCCGTGAACACGATATTGTCGCGCCGAAAGCCCAGATCGATGTCGCGGGCGAACTGGATTTGCTGGAACACGACCAGAGCGCCGATGCCCAGGCCGATCGAGACGGCGAATTGCAGGATCACCAGCCCGTTGCGCAGCCGGCCCGAGCCGCTCTGGCCCGAGGTGTTGGCGCGCAACGTCGTGGCCGGCCGGAAGCCCGACAGAACCAGGGCGGGATAAAATCCGCTGAGCAGGCCCGCCAGGATGCCGACACCAACAATGGCCAGGGTCAGCGGCCAGTCGGTGAGATAATGCAGCGCCAGTGGCCGCCCCATGAAGCTGCCATAGGCAGGCAGCAGCACTTCAACCAGAGCCAGGGCGGCGATCAGCGCAAGCAGCGCCATCAGCAAGGCTTCTCCCAGAAACTGGACAATCAGCTGGCTGCGGCTCCCGCCCATGCATTTGCGCAGGGAGATTTCGCGCGCCCGCATCGTGGCCCGCGCCGTGGCCAGGTTCATGAAGTTGAAACAGGCCACCAGCAGGATCAGAACGCCGATCACGCCCATGCCATAAAGGGTGGTCCAGCTTCCCGCGGGCTTCATTCCGAAATAGCGGTCCGTGGTCAGATGCGCGTCCTGAAAAGGCGTCAGCCTGGGCTCGACGAGCTGGCTGCCGGGAATCTTGACGGTGGTGAAGGCGGAAATGTCGATCGAACGGTCCAGAATTGGCTTGAGTTTGGCCAGAACCCGCGCGGGATCGGAGCCCGGCGCCAAGGTCAGGTAGCCAAAAGTATTGCTGTTGCTGAGCCAGTTCTTCTTCTGCTGCTGGTCGACGCGATCAGCGAGCGAGGTATTGGGAATCAGGAAATCGAAGTCGAGCTGGGTGTTGTGCGGCAGGTCGCGCATCACGCCCACCACCTTGAGCACGACCATCGTGTTGGCGCAGGTCGTATCCCCGTTGCAGCCGCCGCGCCCGGTGCTGAGCGTCTTGCCGATCGGATCGGCATCGCCGAAATATTTGCGCGCCGCGGTCTGGGAGATGACCAGGTTTTCGGGCCGCGACAGCACCGTGCGCGGATCGCCCGCCACCAGCGGCAGGGCAATCATTTGCAGGAAATTTGGATCCACGACGCCCACTTTTTCCGAGAACTGTCTGTCGCCCGCCGTCAGCGTCATATCTTCGCGAACCAGGCGGGTGGCGCTGCGCACCTCCGGAATCTGGTCGTGCATCGCGGGCGGTATGGGCATGGGGGTCTGCGCCGTGAAGATCGGGTCAGAGCGGCCCGGCACATGGTAGGTGACCTCAAGACGCCAGAGATTTTCGCTATTTGGAATCCATTTGTCGTAGGAGAGCTCATCGCGCACGAACAGCATGATGCAGATGACGCAGGCCAGACCCACCGCCAAACCGACGATATTGATGGCGCTGTACAGCTTGTGCCTGACGAGATTGCGCAGCGCGACG
>CAYQZM010000089.1:0-3340 GCA_964421935.1 uncultured Rhizobium sp.
TCCGGTCGCTCCGGGTACCTCGATCAGAATCAGCGGCGTGCGGCCTTCGAGCCGCACCACCTCCAGCGTCGCGCCCGGAAAGGCAGCGAGTTTCGCTTTGGCCCAGGCGCTGAACTGGTCGACCACCTTTTCCATATGGCCGTGTTTTTCCCAGTCAGCATCGAAGGCGGGACTCTTGTTGGGAATGCGGATGTAATCGGTCAGCGCCGGGATGATCTCCTCATCCCAGATATGTTCCATGAAGGCTGTGGTTTTGCGGAATTCCATTACCGATTGATATCATACGCCGCGACCACGGCGGCGTTGTAGATCTCGCTCATCTTGGCGCCAAGCGGCGCGATCTGCACCGACTTCTCCAGTCCCACCAGCATCGGGCCCATCACGCTGGCGCCGCCCATCTCCTGCAACAGCTTGGTGGAGATGGAGGCGGAATGAACCGCCGGCATGATCAGCACATTGGCGGTTTCGGTGATGCGGGCGAAGGGATAGAGCGCCAAGGTGTCCTTATCCAGGGCCGCATCCACCGCCAGCTCGCCATCATACTCGAAATCCACGCCACGATTTTCCAGGATCTGCACCGCCTCGATGATCCGCTCGCTGCGTTCGCTGCGCGGAAAGCCGAAGGTGGATGAGGCCAGCAAGGCCACGCGCGGCGTAAGCCCGAAACGCTTGGCGGCGGCCGCGGCCTGGATGGCGATGTCGGCCAGTTGTTCGGCGGTGGGCATTTCGGTCACCGAGGTGTCGGCAACCAGCACCACTCGGCCCTTGGCGAAAATCGCCTGCATGCCGATGGGGCGCTGACCGGGCGGCGCGTCCAGCACCAGCCGGATATCGGAGAGGGCGTTGGCGTAATTGCGGGTCACGCCCGTCACCATGGCGTCGGCATCGCCGGCCTTGAGCATGGAAGCGGCATAGACGTTCCGATCATTGGTGACCATGCGCACGGCATCGCGATAGAGCGCACCGCGCCGCTGCACGCGCTTGTAAAGTGCGTCGATATAAGGCTTGGCCTCTTCGGCCGAATGCGGCACCCGGATCTGGATCAGGTTCTCGTCCAGTCCGGCCTTGCGCAGGCCCTGTTTCACCACATCCACCCGGCCGACCAGGATCGCCTTGCCCATGCCGGAATTCTGGAAGGCGGCGGCGGCGCGGATCACCGAATCCTCTTCGCCTTCGGCAAATACCACTCGCTTGGGCTTGGCGCGCACGGCGTTGGTGACCATCTGGAACAGGCCGGCGGAAGGATCGAGCCGCGCCGAAAGCTGGAACTGATAGGCGCTGAGATCGTCGATCTGCTTCTTGGCGACGCCAGAGATCATCGCGGCTTCCGCCACCGCCCCCGACACCCGGCTGATCAGACGCGGATCGAAGGGCGAGGGAATGATGTAGTCGGGACCATAGACCGGCCGGGCACCGCGATAGGCGGCGGCCACCTCGTCGGGCACGTCCTCCCGCGCCAGGGCGGCGATGGCCTCGGCAGCGGCAATCTTCATCGCTTCATTGATGGTGGTGGCGCGCACATCCAGCGCGCCGCGGAAGATATAGGGAAAGCCCAACACATTGTTGACCTGGTTGGGATAGTCGCTGCGGCCAGTGGCCACGATCACATCGCTGCGCACCGCCTTGGCATCCTCCGGGGTGATCTCCGGATCGGGATTGGCCATGGCGAAGATGATGGGCTTGGCCGCCATGGAGCGGACCATGTCCGGCGTCAGCGCGCCTTTGGCGGACAACCCCAGGAACACGTCGCAGCCGACCATGGCATCGGCCAGGGTGCGGGCCTTGGTGTTCACGGCATGGGCCGACTTCCACTGGTTCATGCCTTCGGCGCGGCCGCGATAGACCACGCCCTTGGTGTCGCACAGGATGATGTTCTCACCTTTGACGCCCATGGACTTGAGCAGCTCGATGCAGGCGATGCCGGCCGCGCCGGCGCCGTTGCACACCACTTTCAGCTCGCCCATCGAGCGGCCGGTCAGATGCGCCGCATTGATGACGCCGGCGGCCGAGATGATGGCCGTGCCATGCTGGTCGTCATGGAACACCGGAATGTCCATGATCTCGCGCAGGCGTTCCTCGATGATGAAGCAGTCCGGCGCCTTGATGTCTTCCAGATTGATGCCGCCGAAGCTGGGTCCCAGATAGCGCACGGCATTGATGAACTCCTCGACATTCTTGGTGTCGACGCAGAGGTCGATGGAGTTCACATCGGCGAAGCGCTTGAACAGCACCGCCTTGCCTTCCATCACCGGCTTGGAGGCCCGGGGCCCCAGATCCCCCAGACCCAGAATGGCGGTACCGTTGGAGATCACGGCCACCATGTTGCCCTTGGCGGTATAGTCGTAGGCCAGTTCCGGCCGTTCGGCGATCCGCAGCACCGGGACCGCCACACCCGGCGAATAGGCCAGGGACAGGTCCCGCTGGGTCGCCATCGGCTTGGTGGGCAGGATTTCCAGCTTGCCGGGCTTGTCGCCGGCGTGAAAGGCAAGAGCTTCGTCGTCGGTGAAAGACGGGCGGGACATGGTTTCAACCCTGTTCTGATTGTTGTTTTCGGGATTTTCCACAGAATATCCACGGATGCGCCGATTGCATCAAGCTTGGATGACGCAGGTCTGATCTTCGTTCTGCTATGGTCGCTCGCATGAGCGAGATGGAATTACAGCCCGACACGGTGGCCGCCGAAGTCACCCCGATGATGGCGCAGTATCTCGCGATCAAATCGTCGCATGCGGACTATCTGCTGTTCTACCGCATGGGCGACTTCTACGAGCTTTTCTTCGCGGATGCAGCAAAGGCGGCCGAGGCGCTGGACATCGCCCTGACCAAGCGTGGCAAGCACCAGGGCGAAGACATTCCCATGTGCGGCGTGCCGGTGGCGACCGCCGAAGCCTATCTGGAAAAGCTGATCCGCAAGGGCCATCGCGTCGCCGTCTGCGAACAGACCGAAGACCCGGCCGAGGCCAAGAAGCGCGGCTCCAAATCGGTTGTCCGGCGCGAGGTGGTGCGGCTGGTGACGCCGGGCACCCTGACCGAAGACGCGCTGCTGGAAGCGCGGGCGGCGAATCTGCTGGCGGCGCTGGGCCGCAGCGGCAATGACTTTGCTATCGCCTCCGTCGATATGTCGACCGGCGAGTTTTCGGTGGCGGCGCTGGGGCGCGAGGAGATCACGACCGAACTGGCACGTCTGTCGCCCAAAGAGCTGCTGCTGCCCGATGCCCTGCTCACGCAGGAGGATTTGTCCGCTGTATTCAAGTCGCTGGGGATCGCGCTGTCGCCGCTGCCGGCCAGCCGTTTCGATTCCGCCAATGGCGAGCGGGCGCTGAAGACCCATTACAATATG
>CAYQZM010000090.1:0-7318 GCA_964421935.1 uncultured Rhizobium sp.
CTGCCCTTATGCCAAGGCTGTGCCGGGCGTGCGCGTGGCCTATACGGACGAGCGGGAAGAGCAGCATGCGCTCGATGCCGGCGCCCTGGTGCTGGTGGTGCCGACGGTGCGTTCGTATGAGGAAGCCATCCGCGCCCGCGATTGGGCCTATTTCCCGCCGCTGGGGCGCCGCTCCAATGGCGGCGGTCAGGCGTTCCAGCTTTATGCCAATGTGCCGGGCGGCTATCGCGCCACCATCAACGACAATCTGGTGCTGATCCTGATGATCGAAACCCTGGCGGGCCTGAAGGATGCCGACCGCATCGCCAAGATTCCGGGCGTGACCGCGATCTTTGCGGCGTCGGGCGATCTGGGCAATCACTCCGGCTACAAGCAGGGCGATCCCGACTATGAGCGGGAGATCAACATCGTGCACGACGCCGCCATCAAGGCCGGCGTGCGGCTGTGCGGTCCGTTTGCCTGGGTGGACCGTCCTGACTTCACCTGCTTCCAGGCCGGCAGCGAAACCGGTGCCATCGCGCGTGGCGTGAAGGATGAGCTGGGGCCGTTGGCCAACACCCAGGAGGTGCCCGAAGTGGGGCCCTGGGCCAAGAAGCCTGGTACCCCGGCAAGGGCCGCGGCTCGGTAAAGGGCTGCGATCAAACTCTGGAAATAAAAAGGGCGCCGCTTGCGGCGCCCTTTTTCGTTTCTGCCGCCTGTCTATTTCGCGGTCGAGAAGCGGAATTCGGTTTCCTGATAGAATTTCTGACCCGGCTTCAGCTCGGTGGTGGGGAAGGACGGGATATTGGGCGCGTTGGCGAAATGCTGCGTCTCCAGGCAGAAGGCGCCACGCTTGATATATTGCGCGCCACCCTTGCCCATCAGCGGTTTCTCGTTGTTGGGCAGGTAAAGCTGGATGCCCGGCTGGGTGGTCCACACATCCATCACCCGGCCGGATTCCGGCTCAAGCACATGGGCGGCAGGTCTGAGCTTGCCCATCGGTCCTCGCACGATGAAGTTGATGTCATAGCCGGGCGTGGCCACGATGGCGGGATCGGGACCGTTGATATCCTTGCCGATCGGTTTGGGCTGGGTGAAATCAAAACCGGTGCCGGAGACTTTCATCACCTCACCGGTCGCCATGTGGTTGGCATCGGTCGGCGTCACCGCATCGGAGAAAATCTGCAGGCGATGGTTCAGCACATTGCCGTTCCCCGCGCCCTTCAGGTTGAAATAGGAATGGTTGGTCGGGTTCAGCACCGTCGGCTTGTCGGTGGTGGCGCGGTATTCCACGCGCAGGACATTATTTGCCGTCAGCGTATACGTGACGGTGAAGCTCAGGTTGCCGGGAAAGCCCTGATCGCCATCCGGCGAGACCAAGTGCAGAGCCAGCGAGGGCGAGGGGCCGTCCAGGGGCTTGGCGTCATAGACATGATAGGAAAAACCCACCGGCCCGCCATGAATGTTGTTGGGGCCGGCATTGGCTTTCAGGTGATAGGTCTTGCCTTCCAGGCTGAACTTGGCGCTGCCGATGCGGTTGGCAAAGCGGCCGATCACCGCGCCATAGGTCGTGCCGGTCTCGTAGCCGTCGAGATTGTCATAGCCCAGGACCACATCGGCCATCTTGCCGTTGCGGTCCGGCACCTCCAGGCTGACCAGATAGGCGCCATAATTGGTGATGCGCGCGCGCATGCCGTGGGCGTTGGTCAGGGTGTAAATGTCCACCGGGTGGTGGTCGGGGCTCTCGCCCCAGGGTGCTTTTTCGATTTTCGCTTGGGCGGGAAGTGCAAAAGAAAGACCCGTGGCCAGGGCCACGGCAGCAAGCAGTTTCATGATGTCCTCACACCCCAGCCCTTTTGGCGGCGGAGGTTAGCGGCTGATCCAGATGCTGAACAAGGCGAAAAGCGCCACCACCGCCAGCGCGCCATTGACCGCATAGAGAACAAATCCGGGGATCCGGTCCACATCCGGCGGTGGCGCAGTTTTGAAAAGCTGGCGCCAGACCGCCGCCCCGAAACAGAAAGCGGAAAACAGCACCAGAACCGAGCCGGCCAGGCGGATACCCAGATCGGGGAGCACCTCCTTGAGCGCGACCTTGGCGGCGATGCCGCTGGCCAGCGCGGCAAGACCGGTGCGTACCCAGGCGGCATAGGTGCGTTCCGCCGCAAACATGGTGCGGTCGGCGGCAAGTTGCGTGGCGCGATCGGTGCTGGCGGCGATCTGGCCCGAAGCCTGTTTGATGTGGCCGGCGGCTTTCTTGATCTCCTGCCGTTCGGCTTGGGCCGTGCGCTTGTCGGTTTCGGAGGCCATGAGCCTCCAACGCCTTTTGCGAGGCTTTGATCCTTACTGGTATTCCCGCGCGAATTTAGTATTCACGGGCAAAAAGGCCGCCGATGGTGGCGCTGGTCAGCAGATGGCCCTTGGCCTGCGCCAGGAACTGGTCACGGGTCAGGCCCGCCGGCAGGTTGGGCTCCAGATCGGTCGCCATCACCGTGATCAGATAATGGTGCGGCCCATCGCCCTGCGGCGGGCAGGGGCCGATATAGTTCGGATTCTTGCGGGTACCGGCGCCGCCGGTGAAGCCGACGCCCTTGGTGCCGTCGCCTTCCTTCAACTCGGTTGTGGTGGGCGCGATATTGTAGGCGACCCAATGCGACACGCCGGCGCCGAACTGGCCGTCAATGTCGTACATCAGGATGGCGAAGCTTTTGGTGCCCGCCGGCGCATTGTGCCAGGCGAGCTCAGGCGAGACATTCTGGCCGGGGCAGGGGCAGATGGCGGGATTGCGCGGGCTGCAGGCGCGCTGCTTGTCATCGCCGCCGAAGCGCACCGGAATGCGCGCGCCGTCCTTGATGGAAGTGGACGTCAGGGTCATCCAGCCCGCGGCCGGCGCCTGGACCGTCATGGCGACGGTCGCTGCCAGTCCGATCGCTGCTGCCTTGAGTGTGCGCATATCCAATCTCCCGCGTTTCGAATCAATCTAGCGGCCGGGAACAATCCGCGGAAGGTGGTGTTGTTGCCAAGGTCTGCTGGAGCTTTCAGATGGCACTCAAGATCGAATATTTCGAAGGCGTGACGCGGCTGGACACGGTGGATTTCGAAGGCAGCGAGGCCGAAGCGGCGCGCGCGGCCAAGGCCGGCTTTGGAGCTTGGAAGCAGGCCTCCGAAGCCCGCATCCTGGATGCGCACGGCAAGGTGATCGCGGTCGTTGTGCCGGACTAACCCTGCCATTGTCCGTCTACGGAATATTGATTCTCTCACCGCGCGCCGTCGGGTGGCCGTCCTTCGCTGATTTGGAAAATAGCGCGCAATAAAGTTGCTGCCGGCCGGCGCTGATTCGGGCCATTCCCGTGTTTTCTGAAGGGGTAATCTCCGTCCTAGGGCGATTATATACTTGACTCAGCAACACTCCTGATCCATATTACGGATCAAGGAGATAGCCCATGGCTAAGTCACTGTTAGAGAACCCGATTTTCAAAGACGCCACCAAGGCCCGTAACTGGCTGGAAGCCCTGCTTTGGGCGGATGGCCGGGTATGCGGGTACTGCGGGTGCGTGGACGAGTCCACAGAGCTCCCGTCAAGGCCGGGCTTCTACCAGTGCAATGCTAAGGGCTGCCGCAAGCAGTTCACGGTCATGGTTGGCACCGTGTTTGAGCGTTCGCATATCCCGCTCAACAAGTGGCTGTTGGCCGCTTTCCTTATCAGCGCATCCAAGAAGGGCATTAGCGCCCACCAGATGCACCGCATGTTGGGCATCACCTACAAGAGCGCATGGTTCATGATGCACCGCTTGCGCGAGGCCATGGGTGTTGGTCCCAAGCCTGGCCCGCTGGGCGGGGAAGGCAAGGTTGTAGAAGCTGACGAGACCTATATGGGCAAGCGTGATGGCAAGCCGTCCAAGCCCGATACGTTCGTCTCAGGCTTTGGCTGGATCAGCCATCCCAAGATTGAGAAGCAGCGCAAGATCGTGGCCCTGGTCGAGCGTGGTGGCAAAGCCCGCTCTATGGTCGTTTCCAACGTAGACAAGGCCACTATCCGCAAAGTGCTGTTTACGAACGTGGACCGTAAATCCACGCTCATGACGGATGAACACAGCGTTTATCCGTCAGTCGGCGCGAACTATGCCGCTCATTGGACCGTGAACCACAGCGAGAAGGAATACGCTCGCGGTATCGTGTCCACGAACACCGTGGAAGGCTATTTCAGCATCTTTAAGCGCGGCATGAAGGGCGTTTATCAGCATTGCGGGGAGCAACATTTGCACCGCTATCTGGCGGAATTTGACTTCCGCTACAGCAACCGTGCGGCGCTGGAAATTGACGACAAGGAACGCGCCGAACGCGCCCTTAAGGGCATTGTTGGCAAGCGTTTGACCTATCGGCGGTCTAACCAAGCCCGTGTCGCTTAAGCAGAAGGTAAAGGCGTTCTCTCGTTGGCTGGCTTCAACCAGGAAGTAAAGCGTTGCCTTTGGGGCGTAGTAGAATACCGAAGAGGTAAGCGACGCGCACAAAAGACAAGAATGCCCAGATGAATAGCGCAAACCAGACGCAAATAAATGCGTATGGAGTGAAGGAACTATCGACCTTCAACGCAGCCACCATCAGCGGCATCGAAACAAACGTCAACGCGAAGCCAATATAGGTCGCGTTCCGGGTGTAACGCAAAAACTGCTTCATCGGCGTGGTTTCACGGATCTTGTCTATAAATCCGTCACTTCCAGCTACAAAGCCATAAACAGCGAATACAAAGCCCGTTTGGACGGCGCTCCACCCAAAGACCGCGTTGTAAAGGGCGTCCATACTGAGGTTTTCAGTGGCAAAGAAATTTGCTACCGCTCCATGAAAATAAAGACTCAGCGCCAGCACAACGACGGCGCTGACGCAGGGCGCGAACCGCTCGGAGTATGACCAGAACATCAGAAGCCCTGGTCAATCATGGCTTTTTTGATAAACGCCTTTTTGATTTTGTAATTCTTGACCGGATCACGGTCGTCTAGATTCAAGCTCTCGCGCACCTTTATGCGCTCTTCGATAAGATCGATTTCCTCGCGGGCGTCGTCCAGATAGGTAACGGCGCTTAAGCCTTGAAGTTCGGGCCCGTTAGGCTTTGCGGCAGCATCGAAAAGGGATTTGGCGAAACCCTTAATTTTCTCGCTGAGAAACCCCTTGTGGTGCCCCATCGATAGCTCGACCTTGATAATCGGAGCCTCATACGCCTCGGCCATATCCTTTAGTCCCGCCGCCGTTGATTGATGGGAATGAAGCACTGTTGCGAGATTGTCTGGCTGCGCAATCTTAATCCCGATTCTCTTCACATCGCTCTTGTTGAACTGTTCCCAGGTTTTCGGCTTTACGAGCGGCTTAATGTCATAGATTGCGTCAGACCAGCAATCGGCAACGTATTCAAGCAAGCGGCCGGCCGAAGCAATCCGGGGCTCGTGTTGAATGCAAAGCACGCTTTTGGACTCGTTGAAGCGGAAAGTGACCCCATGCCCAAGAGGGTTCTTGGTAGTAAGTGGACTGCGACCATTGTCGTGCACTTCGCTTGGCATGTTGGTCTTTTGAACCCGGATGATCTCTCCCACAATCACTCCCGGGCCGTCCGCGTCCAGTTCCTCCAGCCTGATGCTGCAATCAGGACGGATTTCCCGCTCTCGATCCTTCTTTTTCTTTATCTTCTCGATTTCCCGAAGGGCGTCTGCAAACTTCGGCACTTTATCGTTATGTCGGCTGATCTTGTAAAAGCGAAACGATACCGACTTTTCCATTGATCCCCATCCCCGGCTGCAGCGCCGAGAAGTTAGATCAAAGGCCGATAACGTTTGCTACTTTGATGATTTGTCATGGGGCTTTGGCCCCATCTTGGCGGCGGCCTTTACCAACTTCTCAAACTTGGGCCATGCATCGGGGACCAGCTCAATGGCCTCAATCTCCGCTTTATTGATGGGCTTGGGCTTCTTTCCGGGCTTTCCCATGTTGGGCCTGTGCATATCCCCTTGATATTGACAGGAAAGCGAATCGTCCGGCTTGTCCGCCCACGGACAAAGTGGAGAGTCGGTCCTGATTGAGTCCTGGACCGGCTGTCTTGCTTTTGAGGGCTGACAACCGGCCCCGTACCCACGGAGTCTCAATCTGGCGTACCCGCTATGGGTGCCGCCGGGGGCTAGCCAGGAAGGCCCCCGGTTCGCCGCTACGAATCGTAGCGCTGAAGTGCTGAATACGCACACCCAAAGTTCGGTATTTCCGAAACATCCACCGCAATAAAATTACAATTCCCAAATTGTCGGCCTGTCAGGTGATTCGTACCACCTTTGCTTACTCAAGTATATAATTCCCCGTCCTAGTATCGCTGGGACAATTGGGGAACGAAATCTAGTTATTTTTTGCTATTACAACACCTTATCTCGTATCTTGCCAAAGAGAACAAACCATGTACTTTGACCGCCTCCACCCGCCGCCGGATTCGCTTGGGGATCAGCGGACGCTGTGGAATAACCGAGGGAGTTGGTCATGACACAGGCGGCTTTGCGGGTGGTTGGCAAGGAACAGAATTCGGATCGCAAGCGCGCCCTGGAGGCCGCGCTGAGCCAGATCGATCGGGCGTTCGGCAAGGGCTCGGTGATGAAGCTGGGCACCCGGGACTTGGGGGTGGCGGCCGATGCCGTCTCCACCGGCAGCCTGGGGCTGGACATCGCGCTGGGCATCGGCGGACTGCCCCGCGGCCGCATCATCGAAGTCTATGGACCGGAATCCTCGGGCAAGACCACCCTGGCGCTGCATGTCGTCGCCGAGATCCAGAAGAAGGGCGGCGTGGCGGCCTATGTGGACGCCGAGCATGCCATGGACCCGGTCTATGCCAAGAAGCTGGGCGTGGACATTGACGAGATGCTGATCTCCCAGCCCGACACGGGCGAGCAGGCGCTGGAGATCACCGACACTCTGGTGCGTTCCGGCGGCGTTGACATTGTGGTGATCGACTCCGTCGCCGCGCTGACGCCCAAGGCCGAACTTGAAGGAGAGATGGGCGACCAGCTTCCCGGCCTGCAGGCCCGGCTGATGAGCCAGGCATTGCGCAAGCTCACCGGCTCCATCTCCAAGTCCAACACCATCGTGCTGTTCATCAACCAGATCCGCATGAAGATCGGTATCATGTTCGGCAATCCGGAAACCACCACCGGCGGCAATGCGCTGAAATTCGATGCCTCGGTGCGCCTGGATATCCGCCGCATCGGCGCCATCAAGGACCGCGACGAAGTCGTGGGCAACCAGACCCGCGTGAAAGTGGTCAAGAACAAGGTCGCCCCGCCCTTCAAGCAGGTGGAATTCGACATCATGTACG
>CAYQZM010000091.1:0-13394 GCA_964421935.1 uncultured Rhizobium sp.
TGCCCGCCAACGTCACCACCAGCATCCAGCCTCAACCCATCGGCATGGGCGATGCGATATTTCGCGGCCACGATGTCTGGTCGAAATACGATGCCGTGCTGGTGGTGTGGGGCGATCAGGTTTTTGTCTCCACAGACACGCTGGAGCGCACGATCGGCGCCTTGGGCAGGCCGCGCCACCAGGCCGTGCTGCCAATGACCCGCATGGCGCAGCCTTATGTGGAATATGTCTTCGACGGTCCGCGCCTGATCAAAGTCCTGCAGACCCGCGAAGGCGATGCCACCACCCCGAACGGCTTCTCCGATGTCGGCACATTTTTGCTTGGTACCGATGGGCTCAAAACGGCCTGGGAATACTATCTGGCCGCTGTCGCCCACGGTGCCGGCACGGGCGAGATCAATTTCCTGCCCTTCCTGCCTTTCCTCTCGTCAAAAGGCTGGGGCATCACGCAGATCGAAGTGGCGGATGAAACCGAGGCGCGGGGCATCAATACCAGGGAGGACCTTGCCTTCTTCCGGCGCCTCTATAGTGAGACCCCATGACGAAGGTCCTGGTCACCGGCGGCGCCGGTTTCATCGGCAGCCATCTCTGCGAAGGCCTGATCGCGCGCGGGCTCGAAGTGCGCGTGCTGGACAATCTCTGCTATGGCCGGCGCGAGTGGGTGCCGAGCGCGGCCGAATTCCTGGAGGGCGATATCCGGGACCCCGAAGCGTGCCGCCACGCCACTGCCGGCGTCCATGGCGTCTTCCACCTGGCCGCCATGTCCCGCTCCGGCCCCTCGCAGGAGCAGATCGAGCTTTGCACCGCCAGCAATATCGTCGGCACCCAGAACATGCTGCTGGCGGCGCGCGATGCTGGGGTGAAGCGCTTCATCTATAGCGGCTCGTCCACCTATTACGGCAATCGCACTCCGCCCCACCGCGAAAGCGATCCGCCCGACCTGCTCAACATCTATGGCCTGACCAAGCGGGCCGGCGAGCAGTACACCTTGCTGTTCGACAAAGGCTTCAATCTGCCTTCGCTGGTGCTGCGCTATTTCAATGTCTATGGCCCGCGCCAGCCCGAGACCGGCGCCTATGCGCTGGTGCTGGGTATTTTCCTCAGGCGCCGGGCTGATGGCCAAGTTCTGCAGATCCATGGCGACGGCCGCCAACGCCGTGATTTCGTCCATGTCCGCGACGTCGTGGCCGCCAATATCGCCGCCTATGACAGCAGCCTGCGCGGCGAGGTCTTCAATGTCGGCAGCGGCACCAGCCTGTCGGTCAAGGAACTGGCCGACCTGATCTCGCCCAACCAGGTCCATACCGAGGCGCGCAAGGGCGACTCCCTGGCGACCCTGGCCGATATTTCCAAGATCAGAGCCCAGCTGGGCTGGACGCCCGGAATTTCCTTCACGGAAGGTCTGAAAGAACTGCTCTAAGTGGCTTTTTCGGCAAGAGCTTCTTCCGTTTCTTCCCTGGCCAAGAGCACGATGGTAGCCAGGATCAATATCGTCCCCAGCCAATCCATCGGCCCCCAGGATACGCCCAGCCACCACACCGCCAGCACCGCCGCCGACAGCGGCTCGGCACAGGTGAGCAGGATGGTGGTCTGTGCCCCCACCAGCCGCAGCGCCTTGTTGAACAGGTAGAAAGCCGCCAGGGTCCCCAGCACCAGGATGAAGGCGAAGAACAGGCCGGCGGTCGCATCCCAGCGGCCTTCGATCCGCCACGGCGGATGGAAAAGCGACAGCGCCAATCCGCCGATCACCATGCCCCAACCCGCCACCAGCGCCGCGCCGTGCTTCTTGAGGAGTGCCGTGGGCTGGATCGAGTTGAACGCGGCCGCCGCCGCGCTGGCCAGGCCCCAGAACAGGGCCCAGGCCGAAATCGACAGCACGCCGAACTTGCCATGGGTGACCAGGAAGAAGGTTCCCAGCATGGCCAGCGCTACCGCCGCGATCTCGCGGGGACCGGGGCGCTTTCGGCCCACTAGCGCCAGCCACACCGCGACCATCGCCGGCGCGGTGAACTGCAGCACCGTGGCCGTGGCGGTGTTGGAGGCATTTATCGCCGCCATGTAGGTGTACTGGACCGGCATCATGCCGACGACGCCGAACAGCACCAGCGGCGCCCAATCACGCCCGCGCCAGACTTCGAAGATGCGTCGTCCACCGGCAGCCGAGAGCAGAAGCAATGCCGGACCGGCGAACAAGAGCCGCATGGTCACCAGCCAGTCGATATTGACGCCGCGATGCTGGAAGAGGAATTGCGCGAACGTGCCCCCCACCCCGAACAGGATGGAGGCCAAAATGGCCGCCGCGAATCCCAAGCCCCTCACGGGGCCAGATTGACCGACTAGCGGTCCGATTCCAACATTCGCATTCCTATTTGTGCCAGGCACTTCGTGAATGTTGGAATCAAAGGACCACTAGCAACTATGTGATTCTAGTGGAGCTTCGGATTTCACATTCGTCAAATCCGCTCCATTAGGCCGGTTTGCGGAAGCGCAACGTCATGCGGTCGCTTTCGCCGATCGCATCATACTTGTGATGGTCGAAATTGGGATTGTCCGGTTGGCCGTTCGCGGCACTGCGCCGGGTCGGCGGCAGGGTCCAGACCCCGAAAGGATGGTCTTTGGTGTCCTTGGCGTTGGCGTTGATCTCCGAACTCGCCTCCAGCACGAAGCCGGCATCCTTGGCCATCTTCACGATGTTGGCGGTCGCGACATAGCCGTCGCGGGCATCGCCATTCTGCGGCCGCGGATCAGCGCGATGGTCTTCCACGGCAAGAATTCCGCCTGGCTTCAGCACGGCATAGAAATCCTTCATACCCTTTTCGGCAAAGCCCGGCGTCCACATCCAGTCATGGATGTTGCGCGCCGTCAGCACCAGGTCCGCCGAACCCGCCGGGCCCAGCGCACCGGATTTCTCGCCGAACACCGTATAGTGGACCGTGCCATAACTCGCCGTGTCGGAGAATTTCGCGGGCAGCTTCTGGTCGGGCCGGCCGGTGGCCGCGATGTAACGGCCGCCGGTCTGCTTGGCATAAGGTGCCAGGATCTCGGACCAGTAGCCGCCGCCCGGCGCGATCTCGATCACGGTCTGGCCCGGCTTGAGTCCCCAGAATTCCAGGCTGGCGCCGGGATGGCGGGCGCCGTCGCGGGCCTTGTTCTCCGTGGTGCGGTTGGACGACGCCACAGCCCTGGTCAGCGCCGCATCGGCGGCAAAGGTGGAGGCCGGCATCGCGATCACCAGAACGCCAGCCAGCATCAGTGCGTGAAATCGCATCTTCGATCCCTCCCCTTAGTTACCGGGAAGCAAAGGCGCGCTTCGCGGCTATTTTATGTCTTCAGGACGGAGCGCCGCCATATGCTGCGGCGCAGTGCCGGCATCCGCCACGCCATGCGGCGCGGGCGTCTCATATTGGCGGTATTCCGGCATCTGGTCGAGGCGGACAAAGCGATAGCCCTCCTCGATCAGGGCTGGCACCACCTCCCGCACCAGCGCGGCCGAACGCAGATGGATGCAATGCATCAGCACCACACCACCATCCTTGCGGCGAATTTCCCGGACATAGCCCTTGGCGCAGGTATGGGCCGACCAGCCCAAGCGCCAGCAGTCCCAGTCCGCAGCGCTCATCACATAGCCTTCACGGTTCATGGAAATGTCGCCGCCGACATCCCAATAAATCGGGCCGACATAGCGGCGCAGTTCCCCATCCGCGTTGAGGATGCGTGCATGGGCCCTGGTCCATTTGCCGTACGGCGCGCGGAAATAGAATTTGGCATCCGCCGGCATCAGCGGCGCGATCAGTTCATGGACGTCGCGGATTTGATCGACCAGCGCTTTCGGATCGTCGTCATAGCGCGCGCCCAGGAAGGCATGGTTGGCGCTGTGGTTGGCCAGCAGATGCCCCTCGCGGGCGATGCGGGCCAGTGTGCCGGGATGGGCATGGGCCTGCTTGCCGACGATGAAGAAAGTGGCCTTGACGTTCATCTCCTTCAGCGCGTCCAGCACTTCATCGGTATGGGCATTGGGACCGTCATCGAAGGTGAGCGCGATGGTGTGGGCATCGCGCAGGCCCGAATGGAAGATGTTGCGCTCCTGAAACAGGGCAACCCGGGTATCTTCACTGCCGGCAGCAACGGGGGCCGCCGCCCCTGCCGTCAAAACCAGCAGGGCGCCCAACGCCAACGCAATTTTCCGCATCAATCTGCGCAACTGACGGTCTGAGAAGCCGGATTTAATTTACCAGCCGCCGCCTCTGGGGCAAGCACCACTGGCGCTCCCAGCGCACCATCCCTTAGATTTTCCGGCGATTTGCGGGCGGCGGGCACAGGCATGACAGTTTCACGGCGGACAGTCTTGGTAAATGGTTCCGCCTTGCTGGCAGCGCCACCAGCCTTCGCCAAAGAGATATCCGCGCGCGCCCTGCACCGGAAACTGACCTGCCTGGACACCCATCTGGACACGCCGGCCAGCCTGGCGCGGCCCGGCTGGGACATGATGCAGCGCCACGCGCGCGATACCGATATCACGCAGGAGGACTATCCCCGCCTGGTGGAGGGCGGCCTGGATGGCGGCTTCTTTGCCATCTACACCCCGCAAGGGCCACTGACGCCGGAAGGCATGATGGCGGCTCGCGACGCCGCCCTGCTGCGGGCGACCGAAATCCGCGAGATGGTGGCGGCCCATCCCGGCCAGTTCGAACTGGCCTTCACGGCGGAAGATGCGCCCCGCATCGCGGTCGGAAAAAAGATCATCGTCTATCAGAGCATCGAGAACAGCTCTCCCCTGGGTGACGACATCACCCTGCTTCGCAGCTTCTACCGGCTGGGCGTGCGCATGGTCGGGTTCATCCATTTCAAGAACAACCAGTTCGGCGATTCGGCCACCGACACGCCGCAATGGAACGGCCTGTCGCCCAAGGGCCGCGAACTGCTTTCGCTGGCCAACGACCTGGGCATGGTGGCGGATGCCAGCCACGCCGCGGACGCGGTGTTCGACCAGATGATGGAGCTCTCCCGCAGCCCCATTATCCTGTCGCATTCCGGCTGCCGCGCGGTGCATGACCATCCCCGCAACATCGACGACGCCCGCATCAGGAAGCTGGCCGCGGCGGGCAGTACCATCCAGATCAACAGCTACAACAGCTATCTGGTCGACGTGCCGCCCAACCCGGAGCGCGACAAGGCGCGTGGCGCGCTGATGCAGAAGATGCGGAACATGGGCGATCTGACTCCGCCGCAAAGAACGGCGGTGATGCGCGAGGTGGCAAGCGGCGTCAAGGCGCTGGATGCCCGCTATCCCGAGCCACGCGCGACTTTCGACACCTATATGCAGCATGTGACCCACGCATTGGACCTGGTGGGGCCCGATCACGTCGGCGTGGGCTGCGATTGGGACGGCGGTGGCGGCGTGGCGGGCATGGAGGATGTCGCCGCGATCCCGAAAATCACCGAACGGCTGGTCAAGCTCGGCTATACCGAAAGCCAGCTGGCCAACTTCTGGGGCGGGAACGCACTGCGGGTGCTGAAGGCCGCCCACGAGGCCCGCAAAACTTGATGGTCGCACGGCCTGCGTCCGCGCGCGGTTGCTACGGACCACTTCGCGCGCCTGGCCGATGCTCCGGACCTGACGCCGCGCCTGCCATTTTGATAGATTGGCGCGATCAAGGGGAGACACCATGGATACCGATCGCCTGCTCGCCATGACCGATGGCGTGATCGCCATCATCATCACCATCATGGTGCTGGAGTTGAAGGTGCCGGAGGGCGACTCGCCGGAGGCGCTGCTGCATGCCTGGCCGATATTCCTCTCCTATGCCCTGAGCTTCATCTATGTCGCCATCTACTGGAACAACCATCACCACTATTTCCATCTGGTGCGGAAAGTGAACGGCCCGGTGATGTGGGCCAATTTCAACCTGCTGTTCTGGCTCTCGCTGGTGCCCTTCGCCACCGGCTGGATGGGCGAGCATGCCTTTGCCCCCATGCCCACCGCCGTCTATGGGGTATCACTGCTGATGCCGGCGCTGGCCTGGCGCATCCTGCAGGGCGTCGTCATCCGCAACGAAGGCCCCGGCTCGCCCATGAAGGCCTATGTCGGCAACGACGCGAAAGGTCTGATCTCGACCGTGATTTATGCCACTGGCATTGCGCTCAGCTTTGTCGCTGCCTGGGCGGCGCTGTTGTGCTATGCGGCCGTGGCGCTGACCTGGCTGGTGCCGGACAAACGCATCGAGCGCATGGTCGAGCATGGCTAGGAGCGCGCTAGCACAGCATGCCTATCGATGCAGGTCTGCGAAAGAAACCAGCTTCCTGCGGCTTTCGCACCATAAGGTGAGCCGGACAGCGCGCAAACTTTCCAGAAGGGTCAACCTGCCGACCTTTTTCAGTTCAGGATGATCACGCAGGACCTGCGGCAGCCGGTAATAAGGAATCCGGCTATTCAGATGATGAACGTGATGAATGCCGATATTGGCCGTGAACCAGCGCAACACGCCCGGCAGATCGTAATAGGAGCTGCCCAAAAGCGCCGCCTCCTGCTGAACCCAACCACCTTCTCGCGTCCACACCACGTCTTCGAACTGGTGTTGCACGTAGAACAGCCAAACCCCCATGGACGCCGCGAGCAGCATGATCGGCAGATGCACACGCAAAAACGAACCAGTTCCCACCAGCCACATCATTGCCGCCACCACCAATGCGATTGCGGCATTGGTCGCCATGGTGCTGAGCCACGGGCGCCAGCCGGCGCGCATCTGGTAAAAGGGCAGCCGGTGCTTCAGGAAAAACACATAGGCGGCGCCTAGACCGAACATGACGATGGCGTTGCGATAGAAGCGATAGAGGATGCGTCCCGACAGAGGTCGCGCGCAATATTCTTCTACCGTCAGCGTCTCGATATCGCCAATGCCCCGTCGGTCCAGATTGCTCGAGGTCGCATGATGAACCGCGTGATTGCGCTTCCAATAATCGTAAGGCGTCAAGGTCAGAACGCCCAGCACGCGTCCCACCCAGTCATTCACCGCACGCCCGCGGAAAAAAGCACCATGCCCGCAGTCATGCTGGATCAGGAACAGGCGCACCAGAAATCCCGCCGCCGGTATGGCAAGCAGAAGTGTCAGCCAATAGCCGACATCCAGCGATAGCCACATCAGGACCCAAAGCGATACCAGCGCCAAGAGCGTGATACCCAGTTCGAGCAGAGCGCGTGGCTGGTCCGGCTCGCGGTATCGCAAGAGAGCCGAAAACAAGGTCTTGGGGTCGGTCATTGCAGCCAACCGGGAAGGGATCAAATATCCGCGTAGCAGCTCTTTTCTTTTTCCGCGCCGGGCGCGGTCAGCGCGCCATAGCGGGCGGGCCCGACCAGTTGGGCATATTTCCAGATCGCGCCCGAGCCATATTCGGTCTCGCGCGGCTTCCAGCTTTTGGCCCGCTCGGCCATTTTCGCCTCGCTGACATCCACGGAAATCTCGCCCGTGGTGGCGTCCAGGGTGATGATGTCGCCATCCTTGATGTGGGCGATGGGACCGCCGACCGCCGCTTCCGGCCCGACATGGCCGATGCAGAAGCCGCGTGTGGCGCCACTGAAACGCCCATCGGTGATCAGCGCCACCTTGTCGCCCATGCCCTGGCCGTACAGCGCCGCGGTGGTCGACAGCATCTCGCGCATGCCGGGTCCGCCCTTGGGCCCTTCATAGCGGATGACCAGGACCTCGCCTTCCTTGTATTTGCGATTCTCGACGCATGCGAAGCAGGCTTCCTCATTGTCGAACACCCGCGCCGGGCCGACGAAGCGCAGCTCCTTGAGGCCCGCGATCTTCACGATGGCGCCATCGGGTGCCAGGTTGCCCTTGAGCGAGACCACTCCGCCGGTGGACGAGATCGGATTGGAGGTCGGGCGGATCACATCCTGGTGCGCATTGAACTTCACATTCTTGAGATTCTCGGCCACGGTCTTCCCGGTCACGGTCATGGCGTCGCCATGCAGATAGCCGCCGTCCAACAGCGCCTTCATCACCAGCGGGATGCCGCCGGCCTCGAACAGGTCCTTGGCGACATATTTGCCGGCGGGCTTGAGGTCGCCGATATATGGCGTCTTGCGGAAGATCTCACCGACATCGAACAGGTCGAAATCGATGCCCGCCTCATGCGCCATGGCCGGCAGATGCAGCTCCGCATTGGTCGAGCCGCCGGTGGCGGCCACCGTCATGGCGGCATTCTCGAAGGCCTTGCGGGTGACGATATCGCGCGGGCGCAGGTTCTTGGCCAGCAGGTTCATCACCTGCTCACCGGCCGCGGAGCAGAGCGCATCGCGGATCTCGTAGGGCGCCGGCGCGCCGCAGCTATAGGGCAGTGCCAGGCCGATCGCCTCGCCCACCATGGCCATGGTGTTGGCCGTGTACTGGCCGCCGCAGGAGCCGGCCGACGGGCAAGCCACGCGCTCCAGCTCGTCCAGGGTCGCGTCATCCATCTTGCCCACCGAATGCAGGCCGACGGCCTCGAACAGGTCCTGCACCACCACGTCGCGGCCGCGGAATTTACCCGGCAGGATCGAGCCGCCATAGATGAAGATCGACGGCACATTGAGGCGGATCATCGCCATCATCATGCCCGGCAGCGACTTGTCGCAGCCGGCCATCGCCACCAGCGCATCATAGGAATGGCCGCGCATGGTGAGCTCGACGGAATCGGCGATCACGTCACGGCTGGCGAGTGAGGATTTCATGCCGGCATGGCCCATGGCGATGCCGTCGGTCACCGTGATGGTGCAGAATTCGCGCGGGGTGCCTCGGGCAGCGGCGACACCCTTTTTCACCGCCTGGGCCTGGCGCATCAGGGAGATATTGCAGGGTGCGGCCTCGTTCCAGGCCGTGGCGACACCAACCAGCGGCTGGTGGATCTGCTCCTCGGTCAGCCCCATGGCATAGAGATAGGAGCGGTGCGGCGCCCGCTCCGGACCCTCCGTGACGTGGCGGGACGGCAGCCTGGACTTGTCGAATTTGGATTTGTCAGATGACATAGGAAACCTGGCGCGGAATGCCGGCCGGTTCTAATGGACGGGGGACGGGCTGGCAAAGAAAAAGCCAGTGCCTGTGACCGCATGGCTGCCATTCCGGGCCGCTCTGCTGCACTGCGGGCAGAGCCCTGCGCTTGCAAGGCGCGGGGCATTACGTGAGGCTCGGTTGAAACTGGGGGGCAGATGGAGCGAACGCGCTTTTTGTCGCTGGACGTATTTCGGGGCATGGCGTTGTGCCTGATGATCGTCGTCAACACCCCGGGCGCAGGCTCGCACCCCTACCCTATCCTGGATCATGCCGAATGGTTCGGCTTCACGCTCGCGGATGCCGTTTTTCCTTCCTTCCTGTTCGCGGTGGGCAATGCGATGGCGTTCGGTGCCGGCACCAAGACCAGTGAAGCAGAATTCTGGCGCAAGACGGTTCGGCGCACGGCGATCATCATCGCCTTGGGCGTGCTCACCTATTGGTTTCCCTTCTTTCGTCTTACCGATCATGGATGGGTATACCGTCCCTTTTCCGAGACGCGGTTTCCCGGCGTCCTGCAACGCATCGGGCTGTGCTATTTCATCGCCGCCGTCGCCGCGCGCTATCTGGGCGTGAAGGGATTGCTGGCGCTGTCGGTGGCATTGCTTCTGGGATATTGGGGCATCCTGCTGGCGGGCGCGCCCGACGCTGCCACCGCGCTCAGCAAAACGGGAAATATCGGCAACAAGATCGACCTGGCCGTCATCGGCCAGGCGCACATGTACCGCAAGGACGAAGGCTTCGAGCCGGAAGGATTGCTGGGCACCCTGCCCGCCACGGTCAATGTGATCCTGGGCTATCTGGCGGGACTGTACATCCGGCGCACGGGCGCGAATGTGCAGACCGTGATGCGATTTCTGGCGATCGGTGCGGCCCTCATCGTGTTGGCACTGTTGTGGGGCACGGTATTTCCCATCGGCAAGAAATTATGGACGTCGAGTTTCGTCCTCTTCACAGTCGGCATCGCCTTGATCCTTCTGGCGGGGTTGATGGCATGGATCGACATCGGCGGCCGCAAATTCGGCGTGCGCTTTTTTGAAATCTTCGGCCGCAACCCCATCCTGCTCTATGTCGTCGCCATCCTTATCCAGATGGCCCTGAATCTGATCCGTATCGACGGTGCCGGCCTATGGAGCTGGTTCGGGCAGCATGCGATGCAGGCCCTGGCGCCCGGACCGAACGGATCGCTGCTGACCGCGATCTTCTACATGCTGCTGTGCTGGCTGGTGGCGCTGTGGCTCTACCGGCGCAAGATCGTCTTCCGGATATGAAAGCTTAGCCTGGGGCAGCGCTTACCCAAAAAAGAAACCCCGGACTGCTTTCGCGGTCCGGGGCTCCTCTGTTTAAATCGCTTCAATCAATAATAGTGACGGTGACCGTCGCGGTCGATGTAATAGGCATCATGCTCACGGTGCGCCCGATGGCGCGCCGCCGCGCGCCGGCAATCGGCGCGGTTGTTGGAATGGCCGATCGAGTTGCCGATCAGGCCACCGGCGACGCCGCCGACAGCGGCACCCACGATCGAGTGAGAGGCCAAGCCGCCCACCAGCGCGCCTGAGCCCGCCCCCAATACGGTTTCCGTGGAGGCGTCGCCATTGCAGGCCGCCATGGCGGAAACGGTGCCGGCGCCCAGCGCAATCACGGCGGCGGCGGCGATCTTTGCCAAACGCTTCATTGTGAATCTCCTGTTTGTGGGGGATTTGGCCCTTGGCAGGCCGTCCCCCCATTACCTGACCGAAAACGTACCTTGCTTAATGTTGGTTCCCGTCAGGAAGAAGGCATGATTGCGGCAGTTTGTGACCCGATCGCAGGGTAATCGGTGTAGCCCCGCTCTCCGCCGGCATAGAAGGTCGCCGTGTCCCAGGCATTGAGCGGTGTTCTTTCGCGGAAGCGCCGTACCAAATCGGGATTGGCGATGAACAGCTTGCCGAAGGCGACCGCGTCTGCCTTGTCCTCCGCCAGCAGTGTCTCCGCACCTTGCTGGTCGAAGCCTTCATTGGCGATGAAGGGCCCGCCGAACAGCTTTTTCAGGGCCGGTCCGATGCTGTCGGCATGGGCGATCGGCTTGGGCCGGCCCTGGCTGTCGACCAATTGGGTGTCAGGGCCGATCACCGCTTCGCGCGCCGCGATCCAGCCCAGCTTGCGTTTACCCAGTTCGCGCGCGACATAGCTGAAGGTGCCCAGCCGGTCGCTGTCGCCCATGTCGTGGCTGTCCATGCGGGGCGCCAGATGCATGCCGACACGGCTCGCGCCCCAGACGCCAATGCAGGCATCGGCCACCTCCAGCATCAACCGCGCCCGATTCTCGACAGGCCCGCCATAATCGTCGGTGCGCTGATTGGTGGAATCCTGAAGGAACTGGTCCAGCAGATAGCCGTTGGCGCCGTGGATATGGACGCCATCGAATCCGGCCTCCAACGCATTTTCCGCGCCACGCTTGAATTCGGCGATGATGCGCGGAATTTCATCCAGGTCCAATGCGCGCGGGGTGACATATTCCTTTTGCGGCCGCACCAGCGAAACGAACCCTTTGGGCCTGACCGCGCTGGGTGCTTCCGGTTGGGCGCCGTCCAGAAACAGCGGGTGGGAGATGCGGCCGACATGCCAAAGCTGCAGCACCATGCGGCCGCCAGCCTCATGCACCGCACCGGTGACCTTCTGCCAGCCTTCGGTCTGCTCGTCCGACCAGATGCCGGGCGTGGCGGCATAGCCCACGCCCATCGCCGTGACCGAGGTCGCTTCCGAAATGATCAGGCCGGCACTGGCGCGCTGGCGATAATAGTCCACTTGCAGATCGGTCGGCACACGGCCATCGGGCGTAGCCCGGCTGCGCGTGAGTGGCGCCATGACGATGCGGTTGGGCAGATCCAGGGCGCCCAGTTTCAGGGGATCGAACAGGGTGGGCATGAGAAAACCTTCGACAGATACCAGGCAGAGTTAGGCAGCCTCTCCCGGACCTGCAACCGTGACGGCGACGTGGTTTCTCTAGCGGGCCTGGGTGCAGCGGGTCGTGTAGGGATCGACGACATGCACGCCATCAGGCCTGCGATTCTCTTCAATATGGAAAACCACCGCCGGCGCGCCGGATCGGTCGGCCTCCAGCGTGCCGATAGCGCCGTTGAAGGGACCGCCTGCGAGGTGAATTTTATCGCCGCTGCGGCTGAACTTGCCGGCGCCGTTGGCCGTGCGATAGCTGCCATCGGGAGTCAGGGTAAGACTGGCCATGTTTGAGAAAGCCAGGCTGTACTGGGTGCTGGCGCCGGCCACGCCGATCCGCCGGTCGGTATAGGCGCAGGTGAGCTTGGTGGTGGGAAGAATGCCCGCTGCGGCCGGTTTGGCCGTAGTGCCGCCACCTGCGATCGTGACCTTGCCTTCGGCCTCGCCATTCTTGGACCCGTCATCCGGCGAAAAACTTTCCAGCCGGCCCGCGGTGAAGGCGGCACTGTCACAGGCGCCGCTGACAGCGGCGCGGGCGCGGCCCGCTTCCCAGCGGAAATAGCACTTGCCGTTCTCAAAATAGCTCAGCTTGGGATTGAGAGGGCCATCCACCGTGGTTTTTCCCACGGCGAAATGGCCGGTGCCGGTGAAATTGCCGTCCTTCAGGACAGCCTGGATGGAGAAGCTGCCTTTGTTCCCGTCATGATCGTTAGCGGTGCCGGCGATACTGAGGGCGCCGGCATTCGGTCCCAGCGGCGCCGCAAATGCGGGCGCGGATATCAGCAAGGCCGCCACCGGCAGTGTCAAACGCAACATGTCTTGTTCCTTAGATCAGGCGGGCGATGGCGTCCGTCAGCCGCGTTGCGAGGGCTGCCGCTTCGGCGCGCTTTTCCCGCTGCTCGGTCAGTACGTCTTCTGGCGCCTTGGCGACAAACTGCTCGTTCGACAGCTTGGCGTCGAAGCGGGCGATTTCGTCCCGCGCTTTCTTCAGGTCCTTTTCCAGCCGCGCCCGTTCCTTGGCGAAGTCGATGACATCGCCCAGCGGCAGCGCCACCACCGCCTCGCCCAACACAAACTGGGCCGAGCCCTTGGGAAGGACGGGAGCGGCCTCCGCCGCCGACAGCCGCCCCAGGGTGGCGATCACGTCGATATGCTTGGCCAGCCGCGCCGCGCTGGTCTCCGACGCACTGGTCAGCACCATCGGGATTTTCGCCGCCGCCGGCACATTCATCTCGGCGCGCACCGAGCGCACGCCTTTGATCAGGTCGATCACCCAGTGCATTTCCGCTGCGGCAGCCTCGGCGCCCCGTGGCACGGCGACCTTCGGCCACTCCGTCACCATCAACAGGCTTTCACGTGGGTCGGCCGCCGTCTTCTCCCACAGCTCTTCTGTGATGAAGGGCATGAAAGGATGCAGCAGCTTGAGGA
>CAYQZM010000092.1:0-14763 GCA_964421935.1 uncultured Rhizobium sp.
CGCAGTTCGCGTGCCAGCCGCTGGGGATCGCCCAAGGCGGCGGCCACCTCGTCCTCGCTGCGGCCGTCGGCGGCGCCGTCGGCGAAATGGCGCTCATAGTCGGCCAGGATGTCGTTGATGTCGGTATAGTGCAGGCCCGACAGGCCGTCGCGCAGCTGCGCCATGAAGTGGGCGCGGTTCATGATGTCTCTCCCAGGATCTTGCGCACCGCCGCCTCGAAGGCGAGCCATTCCGCAATTTGGTTCTTCAGCGCCAGCGCGCCGCTTTTGGTAAGCCGGTAATATTTGCGCGGCGGGCCGCTTTCCGACTCCTGCAGATAGGTGGAAACCAGCCCCTCATTCTGCATCCGGCGCATCAGGGGATAGATGGTGCCTTCGCCCATCCCTACGGCCTCGGCCATGCGGCTGGCGATATCGTAGGCGTAGTTGTCGCCCTTGGAGAGGAGCGCCAAAACGCACATCTCCAGGACGCCTTTCTTCAATTGGATCTGCAAGGACTCAGGCATGGCTATTGTCTATCACATGGTATCTTGTCTTGCAAGGTATCTTTTCTGGACCGATAGCGCGTTACCCCGGCCTTAAGGCTTGGAGAGCTAAAAAGCCGGCATGAGCCTGGCTAACCATTTGAAAATAAAGGCAACGAGCTGGATTGCGCGGCAATGGAAGGCCCATCCGGCGCGGTTGGCCGGCCACCGGCCGGTTGCCAGCATCACCTTCGACGATTTTCCCAAGAATGCCTGGACCGATGGGGGGCCGGTGCTGGCCCGCCATGGCGCGCGCGCCACTTATTATACGGCCGGCGGCTTTTGCGGCCGGACCGAGGGGGGCACGGTCTTCTACGACGAGGGCGACCTTCGGGCCCTGGCCGCGGCGGGGCATGAAATCGCCTGCCATGGTTTTGGCCATCAGCCGACGCCCAGCCTCGACACAAGCGATCTCGAAGCCGATGCCCAGCGCAATCTGGAATTTTTGAAACCGTTCCTGAAAGGTCAGGCGCTGGCCAGCTATGCCTATCCCTATGGCAAGGCGAGTGTGCGCACCAAGAAGGTGATGGGGCGGCGCTTTGCGTGCCTTCGTGGCGTGCATCCCGGTCTGAATGCGGGCCGCGTGGATCTCGCCCAGCTCAATGCCATCTCGCTGGAAATGCGCTGCTGGGACCAGGACGCGATCGAGGCTGTCATCGCGCGGGTACGGCACGAGAATGGCTGGGTGGTTTTCTACACCCATGACGTGTCGGAGGCGCCCAGCGAGTATGGCTCGACGCCTGCCATGCTGGACTGGGCGCTGTCGCGGCTTGCGGCGGCGCGAATGGATGTCTTGCCGGTGCGCGAAGCCTTGCCGGTGATGCTAGGCGCCTAAAGCCTTCTTTCTGAGAGCCGACAGGGTCGTCGTCGGCGTGATCCCTTCGGCATCGAACTTCACATGGATGACCGATGGCAGGCCGCTTTTTTCCGCGGCGATGAAGGCCGGCGCAAACTCTTCGGTCTTCTCCACCCTGGCGCCGAAGCCGCCAAAGGCGCGCGCCATGGCGGCGAAATCCGGATTGATCAGGTCGGTGCCGGAGACGCGGCCGGGATATTCGCGCTCCTGATGCATACGGATGGTGCCGAAGGTGGAATTGTCCAGCACCACCGCGATGATCGGCAGCTCGTATTGCATGGCGGTGGCGAGTTCCTGGCCGTTCATCAGGAAATCGCCGTCGCCATTGACGGCGACCACGGTGCGGTCCGGATGGATCGCCTTCATCGCCACCGCCGCCGGCATGCCGTAACCCATGAAGCCGCAAACCGTGCCGATCTGGGTATTGAAGCGGCGGAAGCGATAGAAGCGGTGGATCCAGCCGGAATAATTGCCGGCGCCATTGCAGACAATGGCGTCGTCGGCCAGATGCCCGCGCAGCCAGACCATGATCTCCGACAGATTGACGGGACCGGGCTGCGCCAGCGGCTTTTCCGACCAGTCCAGATAATCCTGATGTGCGATGCGGACGTCATGTGCCGTGCGGTGCGGCTTGAGCTTGTCCAGTGCCGCGGCAAAGGCCTGCGGCGAGGCATGAATGGGAAGTTGTGCCTGATAGACCCGGCCCAGTTCTTCCGCGCCGGGATAGGCGTGTACCAGGGTCATCTGCGGCACAGGAATGTCGAACAGGCTGTAGCCCTGCGAGGTCAGTTCGTTCAGCCGCGCCCCGGCGGCGATCACCAGGTCGCTGTTCTTGACGCGCGCCACCAGCTTCGGATTCCCCGCCAAGCCCAGGTCGCCCGCATAGTTGGGATGGAAAGCATGGAAATGATGGGCGCGACGGAAAGACGTGCAGACCGGAATGCCGAAGCGCTCGGCGAAACTGGCGATCTGGCCCAGGGCGGTTTCGCTCCAGCGTCCGCCGCCCAGGATCAGCATGGGGCGTTCGGCCTTCGCCAGCAGGTCTTCCAGCACCGTCATCTGTTCGGCGCCGGGCGCGGTTTCCTGCGCTTCCACGCGTGCGGCATCCGGCGAGGCCGATGCCAGCGGCAGCATGTCATGGGGCAGCGACAGCACCACCGGGCCCTGGCGTCCCGCCAGCGCGGTGGAGAAGGCGCGCGAGACCATCTCGGCCATGCGGTCGGGTTCGTCGATTTCCGCCACCCATTTGGCCAGCCCGCCAAAGAAGCTGCGATAATCCATTTCCTGGAAAGCATCGCGGCCACGATTTTCGCGCTCCACCTGACCGACGAACAGGATCATGGGCGTGGCGTCTTGTGCCGCGATGTGGATGCCGCCCGATCCATTGGTCGCGCCGGGGCCGCGCGTGACAAAACAGATACCGGGCCGTCCCGTCTGCTTGCCATGGGCCTCCGCCATCATCGAGGCGCCGCCCTCATTGCGGCAGACGATGACCTGGATGCCGCTGTCATACAGCGCGTCCAGCACCGGCAGATAGGATTCGCCCGGCACACAGAAGACACGAGTGACACCCTGGATGCGCAACTGGTCCACCAGCACCTGGGCAGCGGTGCGGGTGGTAATGCCGGCATGCACGGTCATTCGAAGATCGCTTTCTCGGTATAGGCAAGGTCGCCCAGGCGCGGCCGCCAGGGTCCCTTGTAATAACGCCGTTCCTTGCCTTCGACATAGTGCCCCCAAATCCTGAAATTGGAAGAGGGGCCGAAACTGGAAGAGGGCACATCGCCGTCAATCAGGAAACCGAGGGAACGGGAGAGGAAATGGCGGGCCAGGGCCGGCGCGCAGCGGGCGAAATCCTCCGGGCTTCGGCAATATATCACATCCATCATCGGGACCGGCGGCCGCTCCAGCCGGCGCGGCCTGAGCACGATGGGCGAAACAAGGCCGTCCTTTTCCACCACCAGGCTGATCTGGCCCAGGGCGCGATGATCGCGCAGAAGCTGTGCCTCCGGCAGGTCATCGGGAATGGTCTGGCTGACCGCGCCACGGCCGGGCAGGGCGAAGACGGCGCTGCGGCCAAAATTGTAGGGCATGAAATTCTGCGCCTCGAGCGTGCGCCAGGTGTGTGGCGCCGGCGAGACATTGGTGTAGGTCACATGCTTGAGCTTGGTGGCCACCGCGATCAGCAAGGTGGAATGGGTGCGCCATTCCGGCTCGACATACCAACTCGACAGGTTGGCGACGATCTGGTCGCCGCGTTGCGAGGACAGCAGCAGGATCACGCCCACGGGACCGGTGCCCGTATCCAGCATATAGCCGTAGCGCGGCATGCCCTCGACCGGCGGCAGATGGGCCCAGCGGCAAAAGCCGCGCATCCAGTAGGAACGTTGGGTGAGTGGAAAGCCTTTCGCCAGTAAATCGGCCAGCCCCTCCAGGTCGTTCTCGACGATGGCGCGGCAGCGTAGCCGGGTGGCGGGAGCGATCGCTGAGGGTTCGACGGACACGCGAAAAAAGCCTTTCTCCGAAAGCCTTTATGAAGCATTTGCCATTAGCGGAACGTTAAGTTCGAAAGGCTAATTTGGGGCCTTATTCCAAAGGACCGGCCATGAGCATCGAGAGCATCGTCCGCAACGAGTTCGAGCAGGTTGCGCGCGAGCAGGAGAAGGTGTTGAGCGGTCTTTCCGACGACACGGTGCTGCTGGATTCAGGGCTGGATTCGCTTTGCTTCGCCATCATCGTAGCGCGGCTGGAAGACCGATTGGGCGTTGATCCCTTCACCGCTTCGGAGGACGTCTATTTCCCGGTGACCTTGGGCGATTTCATCAAATTCTACCAAGATGCCGCCGCGGGCTGAAACTCTGCGTGCCGCCATCGCCGGCGGCACAGCTTCCTTGTTTGGGCGCCTTCAGACGGTCCGGCTGTCCGATATGGGCCGGGCGCTGGACGCCGATCTGTCCGGCCGCAATGTTGTTTTGCGTACCTCGGACCAGCTCTTCGCCGCTCTGGGCCTGATCGAACTGGACGGCGTTGCCGCAAGCATCGTGATCGCGCCCCCCGATATTCAGCCAGAGTATCTTCCAGCCATCGTTGAGCGCGCCGGTGTCGAGATTGTGGTCAGCGATGATCCAGCGCTGGCGGTCGAGGGGGTGGATTTCGCGCGGCTCCATCTGCCGCAGCCCGGCGCCGCAGTGCCGCCGTCGCGGAAAAGCGAATGGATTCTTTTCACCTCCGGCACCACCGGCATTCCCAAGATGGTCGCGCACAGTTTAGAAGCGCTGACCGGCGCCATTCAACCAACCACCGCTGACGATGTCATTTGGGGCACCTTCTATGATATTCGTCGCTATGGCGGCTTGCAGATCCTGTTGCGGGCGCTTCTGGGCCAGGCCTCGCTGATCCTGTCGGATGCCGGGGAAAGTGCGGGTGATTTCCTGGTGCGGTTGAGCCGGCATGGCGTCACCCATCTCACTGGCACGCCTTCGCACTGGCGGCGCGCGGTGATGAGCCGCGGCGATGATGCGATTTCTCCGCGCTATGTGCGCTTGTCGGGCGAGACTGCGGACCAGGCTATTTTGGACAGTCTGAAAGTGCGCTTTTCCGGCGTGCCGATGGGCCATGCTTATGCTTCGACCGAGGCAGGTGTGGGCTTTGAAGTCACAGATGGGCTGGAAGGCTTTCCGGTTTCCTATGTCGGCCGCCCAGGCCCGGTCGAGATGAAGGTGGTTGACGGCGTGCTGCATGTCCGCTCGCCGCGCACCGCCAGCCGCTATGTCGGCAGTTCCGAAGCGCTCACCGATGATGGCTGGGTCAATACCGGTGACATGCTGGAGCTTCGCGGCGACCGCTACTATTTTGCCGGCCGCGTCGGCGGCATCATCAATGTCGGTGGCCTGAAGATAAATCCCGAAGAAGTGGAGGCGGTGATCAACCGCCATCCCGGCGTTCACGCCTCGCGGGTATCGGGCCGCAAGAACCCCTTCACCGGCTTCATTGTCGTCGCCGAGGTCGTCCTGGCCGATTCGGCCAATGACAATGTGAGTTTCAAGGAAGCCATCATGGAGACCTGCCGGCAGACACTGCCGCCGTACAAGGTGCCCGCCATGTTGCGCTTTGTCCCTGCGCTGAAATTGACCGCCGGCGGAAAGCTCTCTCGTTCGCAAGAGGGGCGCCATGCGTAACGTACTGGTCACGGGCGGGACACGTGGCGTCGGCCTGGCAGTGGCATCCCGGCTGGCGGCTGACGGCTTTCGCGTTTTTGCCCTGGGCCGCAAGGAAAGCGATGATCTGGCGAAAGCGATCGCCGGATATCCTGCCGGCGCGTTGAATTTCGTGCCCTTCGACCTGATGGATGTCGATGTGATCCCCGACCTGGTGCGCGAGATGAAGACCGAACACGGGCCTTTCTATGGCCTGGTCAACAATGCCGCCCTGGGGACGGAGGGCCTGCTCTCCAACATGCACAATTCCGACATCGAGAAGCTGGTGAAGCTGAACACGGTCTCGCCTCTGGTGCTGACCAAATATGTCGCGCGCGGCATGATGACGGCGGGCGAGGGCCGCATCGTCAACATCAGCTCCATCATCGCGTCCACCGGCTATAGCGGTCTGGCCGTCTATGGCGCGACCAAGGCAGCGATGCTGGGTTTCACCCGCAGCCTGGCCCGTGAAGTGGGGCGGCTGGGCATCAACGTCAATGCCGTGGCGCCGGGCTTCATGGATACCGAGATGACCCGCAGCATGGCCTCCGGCCAGCGGGTCAAGATCGCGTCGCGTGCCGCCCTGAAACGATTGGCGGAGGTCGAGGATGTGGCTGCGATGGTGGCTTATCTGATGTCGGATGCGGCCAGGAATATCACCGGCACGGTGATGACCATAGACGCCGGAAATACGGCTTAATCCTCATGCTTCGACAGGCTCAGCATGAGGATTTTCCTCACCCTGAGCTTGTCGAAGGGGAGGAAAGTCCTAAAGCTCCAGGACTCTGCGCACGCTGGCCGGCCAGGCGCTGATCCTGGCGCCATGGGTGACGAACAGCGCCACCGCCAGCCGGTCCATGCCGAAGGCGACACAACCGGTGTGCAGCACGTCGCCCTTGGCGTTGTGCAGGCCCCAGACCTCGCCGAAATGCTCCTTGTGATAGTTGAAGCTCATGCAGGCGGTGGGCGAATCTTTGGCGCGTACCGGCACCAGCAGTTCGAATTTCAGGGCGTCGGCGCGTTGCTGGGTCGCCATCATGGTGCCGACCCGTCCGAAGAAGGGATCGTTGGCCACGTCCACGCTAAAGGGAAGGCCGATGTCGTCGGCGATGGATTTGGCGCGTTCGATCCAAGGCTCGCGGAATTCCTGGATCTGCTCCGGCGTGCCGATGCGCACATATTCGCGCATGCGGAAGCTCTGAAACCGGTCGGCCTGGCACGAGGGCTCGCGGCGGAAGCAATCGGCCGCGACGTCGAAGATATAGCCGCCATCAGGTACCACGCCGCGCTCGGCGGCGATGGGATAAATGGGATAACAAGCCGCCGGGGCCAGCACCAGGTCGGCAGGCTTCAGGTCTTCGGTCCAGTCGCCGCCTTCCTGGTATTTGTTGGCGGAGCGGCTGATCTCGCGTTCGCTGCCGGTCAGGGTGGAGACGGCACCAATCAGATTGGGAAAGCTCTGCAGATAACCCTGCTTTTCCAGGCTGGCGCGGGGCATCACCGGGGGGAAGCGGAACACTTCCGCGCCGTGCGGCCGGTGGCAGGAGATCAGCGCCGCCAGCGCCTCTACCACGCTTTCATAGGCGCCGGTGCGGCCATAGACGCCGTCGACGCCTGACGGCTTGAAAAGCTGGGACAGGGTGGCGTGAAGATGTTCAGGCTCGAAAGTATGATCGCAGCAGGAATGAGCGACCGGCGTGGCAATATTCATGACTAATCTCTGATAGATGCGGGAATGTCGGAGAGCAGGGTTGCGCTCTCCAGGTTCGCCAGGATGCGGTCATTGTTGATCATGATGGGCGAGGACAGCACGTCCCGCAGCGCCCGCCCGATGGAAACATCCGTGTCATTGCGATAGCCGGAAAGACCGGTGGCGCGCATGGCGTTCAGGACCGTCTCCACCGCCAGTTCCGAGGCGTCCACCTTGAGCAGGTTGATGGCGGTCTGGAAGTCGATGCTTGACAACGCCCTGGGGTCGCCGGCGATCGCCTCATAGCGGTTCAAAGTGGCGGCGATCAAAGCGCGCAACGCGCGCAGATTCGCTAGTGCCTTGGTGAAATGCGGCACGCCCGGCGGCAGGCTGCCGGCGCGCTGGGCCTTGCGCATGAACTTCTTGGCGCGGTCCACCGCGCCGGCCGCGATGCCGGCCCAGTTGCCGGACCACATCAGATGCGAGGTCGGCACCATGGTCTGGGCATGGATTGGCGCGTAGGGTCCCGGCAGGATCTGCTTGGGCGAGCCCACGGCTTTCAAATTGAAGCCCGTGCTGCAGGTGCCGCGCATGCCCAGCGTGTCCCAGCCGACGGTCTTTTCCAAGGCATAGTGTTTCTTCTCGAACACCACCAGCACCTGGTCGCTGGCATCGGCGTCAGCGGCACGGCGGGCGGTGGTCACCACCGCATCGGCCTGGGCGCCATAGGAGATCACGCTGGCATCGCGCACCAGATGGATGCGGCCATCGATATGTTCCACCGGCGCTTCCGACGAGCGGACATTGCCGCCGCCCTTGCCTTCGGTGGTGGAGGAGGCGAGCAGGAGCTGGTCGTCCACCATGCGGACCATGAAGTCGCGGTGCCACTGGCTGTCCATGCCATGATGAGTGATGCAGGCGACCTTCACCTGGTGCATCGCGTAAATCATGCCGGTGGAGGCGCAGGCGCGGCCCAAGGTGTAGCAGACATCCACCACATCGGCGACGCTCGCCTGTTCGCCGCCAAGCTGTTCGGGAACCATGATGCCCAGCAGCTTTTCCTGCTGCAACGCGTCCAGCGCCTCCTGCGGAAAGCGGCTGTCGGCGTCTACCTGATCGGCATGGGCCGCGGCGATTTCGGCGGCGCGTGTGGCGCGGACTGCCAGGCTGTCGCGGATAGGAAGCGAAAGGGCCTGGGCAGCAGTCTGTGTCGGGACCATGGCGTGCTCTGGAAATGGAGCCGCGAGAATAGGGCGCAAAACTGAAACAAGGATGAACCCCGCCATCATGGTAAGCGAAAGCTTAATGGCCAAGGACAATGCCGGGGCAACCAATGCTTTACGGCTGGTCATTAGATTGGGCCGCTCATCAGCTTCGCAAAGTACCAAGCATGTCCAACGCCAGAGACCGCATCACTGCCATCGCCTGCCAGCTCCTGGCCAAGCGCGGGGTCCAAGCGGTTCCCCGCGGCGAGGATAATCTGCGCGAGGCGGGCCTGACCTCGCTCGACATGGTCAACCTGATGCTGGCGGTGGAGGCGGAGTTCGATATCGAGATTCCGCAGAGCGCCATGACGCCCGACAATTTCGACACGGTGGCGGCCATTGATTCCCTGGTTTCTGTTACGCTGAAAGCGGCGTGATGCGCGCATCGCCACAGGGAAGCTGAGCCCGTGCCGCTGGACCGCCATGCCCGCCGCTTTCTGGAAATGCTGGCTGCCGCCGGCAAGGCCCGCGGACGCTATGACAATGTGGAAGAACGCCGCGAGGCGCTGACCAATCTGGCCAATCTGGTGGATCCGCCCGGCATGGTGGAAATCGGCGGGGTGCGCGAACATCTTCTCTCCGTTCATGACGGTCATATCTCGCTGCGCACTTATTCACCGCTGGATCCGCCGGCACGCCAATTGCCGGGTATCCTGTTTTTCCACGGCGGCGGCTGGGTGGCGGGCAGCCTGGACACCCATGATGGTCTCTGCCGGCGTCTGAGCAACGAAACCGGTTGCCGCATTGTCGCGGTGGATTATCGCCTGGCGCCGCTGCATCCATTTCCCTACGGTCTCGCCGATGCCTGGGCGGCGTTGAACCATGTCGCGCGCAATCCCAAGACCTTCGGCATCGATCCGATGCGGCTGGGCGTGGCGGGTGACAGCGCCGGCGGCGCCCTGGCTGCCGTCCTCTGCCGCATGGCGCGCGATGCTGCGAGAGTAAGCCAACCCGCACCGCATATCGCCTTCCAGCTCCTGATCTGCCCCATTCTCGATGTGCATGGAGAATCGGCGGCGCGCCGCGAGTTGGCGGAAGGCTATTTCCTGGACAGCGAAACCCTGCAGCGCGATCTGGAACTCTATGTGCCGACGGGCACCGAACTGTCGGACGTGCGGCTGTCGCCGTTACGCGCCGAGGAGTTCGCCGACCTGCCGCCGGCCTTCATCCACACGGCGCAGTTCGATCCCTTCAGCGATGAAGGCGAAGCCTATGCCCAGCGGCTGGGCGGCTTTGGCGTGCCGGTGCATGGCCGGGCCCATCCGGGCATGATCCATTATTTCTACTGCATGCCGCGCATGGTCCCTTACGCGCTGGAGGCCGTGCGGATCATCGGCACGGAAATCCGGTATGTCGTCGACCTGCCGGTCAAGGAGCGGCGGGTTCACAGACGAATCAGGCCCGAGCTGATCCGGACGTAAAGGGCGCCATCCAGCGGCACGAAGCCGGTGCCGCAATCGGCAAACAGCGGATCGGCAATGGCGCCGGGATCGAAGCCTTCCTGCGCCAGGATTTGCTTCTTCTGCTTGAAGGTCTCGGTTACGGCCAGCGATTTTACCAGCCGCAGGAAGAGCGGCCGGGCATAAGCGGGCAGGTGCGCGGCCATATGGGCGCGAAAGGCAACTGGATCAAAATCCTCCTCTACCTCGAGCGCCGCCATGCCGCAGCGGCCATTGGTGCCCGGAACCGCCACGCCATAAACGCAGGCATTCCTGACACCAGGGGCGCTCGCCGCGGCGGCGGCAACCTCGGTGGTGGCGACATTTTCCCCTTTCCAGCGGAACGTGTCGCCGATGCGGTCCACAAAATAGAAGAAGCCTTGGGCATCCTGGCGCATCAGGTCGCCGGACCGGACCCAGGCATCGCCCGGCGTGAAGACGTCGCGCAGGATCTTCTTTTCGCTGGCGGAAGCATCGGTATAGCCCTCGAAGCGCGCCGCGCCGCCCGCGATCTTGCCGATCGCCTCGCCGGCCTGGCCGCGGGCGCTCCGGATGCACAAGCCGTCCGGCCCCCGCGCCGGCAGGCCGGTGGCATCGTCGAACACCACGATGGCGGTGGGAAAACGATGCGCCAGAAAAGGCGGAATGCGGCCGATGGCGCCGACTTTTCCCTCGGCATTGTACAGCGAGAAATTGCCTTCGGTGGCGGCATAGAATTCCAGGATCTGCGGAATGGCGAAGCGATCCTGAAATGTTTCCCAGATGTCGGCGGAAAGACCGTTGCCGACAGCCAGGCGCAACTGGTGCGGCGGCGGCGCTTCCGGATTCGCCAGCAGATAGCGGCAAAGCTCGCCGATGTACTGGAAGATGGTGGCGCCGCTGTCGGCGACGTCCTGCCAAAAGCGCGAGGCAGAGAATTTTTCGCGGCAGATGACGGCCCCGCCGCCCAGCAACGCCGCGCCCGTCGCCACCACCCCACCGACGCTGTGATACATGGGCAGACAATTGTAGAGCCGGTCTTGCGGTCCGGCGCCTGTCATGCCGGCGAACCAGTGGGTCCAGCCCATCACCCGGCGATGGCTGACATAGGCGGCCTTGGGCAGTCCAGTGGTGCCGGAGGTATAGATCAGCAACGCCGGATCGTTCAGCGAGACCGGACGTTGTTCGGCTTTCGCAAGCACAGCACCGGAAAAGCCTTCGATCGCGCGCAAGAGATCTTCGTGGCGCCAAAGGGGCGCGGTCGCGGTGAAGCCGTCCGCCAGATTTTCGCCCGCGATAATCTGCTTGGGCTGTGCCACCCGCAGGCAATGGGCCAGGGCTTCGCCTGTGAGATTGGTGTTGATCAACGCCACCCGCCCGCCGATGCGGGTAATGCCCAGCCAGATCGCGAGATAGTCGGGGCAGTTGCCCAGCAGCAGCGCCACGCTGTCGCCCTTGGCGATCCCCTGCGCCAGCGCCCAGCGGGCATAGCGGTTGGCCCGCGCCGCAAGCTGCGCATGCGACCAGGTTTCAGCCGATCCGATGATGGCGGGCGCGGCATCAAAATGCGTGCCCAGCTCTTCCACCACCACAGGAAAGATGCGGGCCGGCGCATCCTCGATCCTGGCCGTCATCTCGAGCGCGCGCAGCCACGTCCTGGAGGCGGAGTTTCCGGCGAGATGTTGATTCATGCTGTCCCGAATTGAAACGGCCGTGTTGCAACCGCCATCGAAAGATAGCGCGCGGCACGTGCAGGTGCCGTTAACAAGCGCAGAAAACATGCCTCAAGAAAACTCGCATTGCTCTGCGATTGAACGGAGATTTTGTTAATCCCCGGCCGGATAAAATGCGCGCTCTCTGTCTTTCAGGGCTTTCATGCGCGACGAAACGCTCGCCTTGCATTCCGGTTTTGAAGCCGACCCCGCAACCAAGGCGGTGGCGGTGCCGATTTATCAGACGGCGGCCTATCAGTTCGATTCAGCCGATCATGGCGCCGCGTTGTTCAACCTAGAGCAGGACGGCTATCGCTACAGCCGCATTGCCAATCCGACCGTGGCGGTGCTGGAGACGCGGGTGGCGGCGCTGGAGGGCGCGGCTGGCGGCCTCGCCACGGCCTCGGGCCAGGCGGCGCTCTACTATGCCTTCGCCAACGTCGCGCAAGCTGGACGGAACATTGTCTCCACGCCGCAGCTTTACGGTACCACCCACACCTTGCTCCATTCGGTATTGCCCAGCCAGGGCGTGATGGGCCGCTTCGCCAAGGGTGACAGCGCCGAGGCGCTGGCGGCCTGCGTCGATGAAAATACCCGCGCGATCTATTGCGAAACGGTCGGCAATCCGGCCGGCAACATCTGCGATATCGAAGCCATCGCCCGCATGGCGCATGCGCGTGGTGTGCCGCTGATCGTGGACAATACGGTGGCGACGCCGGTGCTGCTCAAGCCGGCACGGCATGGCGCCGATATCATCGTCCATTCCCTGACCAAGTTCATGGGCGGTCACGGCAATGCCATGGGCGGCATGGTGCTGGACGCCGGCAACTTCGACTGGATGGCCCACAAGGACCGCTTCCCGCAATTCACCACGCCAGATACGTCCTATCATGGTCTGGTCTATGCCGAGCGTTTCGGCCGCACCGCTTTCCTGGCACGGGCCCGCAGCGTCTATCAGCGCACCACAGGTGCGATCCTGTCACCCATGAGCGCCTTTCTGCTGCTGCAGGGCATCGAGACGGTCGCACTGCGGATGGAGCGGCATGTGGACAATGCCCGTCATGTCGCCGATTTCCTGCGCGGCGATGCGCGTGTGGACTGGGTGAATTATGCAGGCTTCCCGGAAAACCCCTATTACAGCCTGGCGCGCAAATATCTGGATGGACGTGTTCCCTCTCTCCTGACCTTCGGGGTCAAGGGCGGCTTTGAAGCCGGCAAGAAGTTCTACGATGCGCTGGGGCTCATCAAGCGGCTGGTCAATATCGGCGATGCCAAGTCGCTCGCCTGCCATCCCGCCTCCACCACCCATCGGCAGATGCCTGAGGCCGAACAGCGCAAGGCGGGCGTGGCGCCCGAGACCATTCGCCTGTCCGTGGGCATCGAACATCGCGACGATATCATCGCCGACCTGGACCAGGCGCTTGCCGCCGCCATGCGCGGCCAATTGCGGATGGCACGATGAGCGGGGCAGAACAGTTTTTGCTGGGCGGAGGACGCAACCGCGAGGCGGTGCATGTCGCGCTGGTCAACAACATGCCCGATGCCGCCATGCGCGCCACCGAACTGCAGTTCGCGCGGCTCTTGAAGGCCGCGGCCGGCCCGCTGGATGTGAGATTGAGGCTGTTTTCCCTGAACACCATCGCGCGCAGCGAAGAGGCGCGCTCGCGCATGACCGGCTTTTACGACGATGCCACGTTTCTGCCGGCCGCCAATGTCGATGCCCTGATCATCACCGGCGCCCAGCCCTGTACCGCCGACCTGCGCCGGGAATCCTGCTGGCCGGAACTCACGCAGCTGATCGAATGGGCCGAAACCGGCACGGTCTCGACCATATTCTCATGCCTGGCCGCCCATGTCGCGGTGCTGCACCTGGACGGGATCGAGCGTCGCGCCCTGCCGCAGAAGCTGTCGGGCATCTATGAGAGCAGCCGGACCGAAGACGATGCCCTGTTCTTCAACACCAATTCCTCCGTGCCGGTGCCGCATTCACGCCGCAACGACATTGCCGAGAGCGATCTGGCAGCCGCGGGCTATCGCGTCCTGTCGCGGCTTTCCAATGGGCAAGCCGACATCTTCACCCGCGAGATGCCGGGCCAGAGCCGCTTCGTCTTCTTCCAGGGCCATCCCGAATATGATCCCGGCACCTTGGGCCGGGAATATCTGCGCGACATGAGCCGATGCCTGCGCGGCGAGATCGACGAGATGCCCGCCATTCCGGAAAACTATTTCGACCGTGCCACCGAGGATCGTCTTTTGGAGATTCGTCCGGGCAGCGAGGCCGACCTTGCCCGGTGTCAGGGGATCGTGGCGGGGGCCCTGCCGCGGCAGACTTGGCGCGCCAATACCATCAAGCTGTTCGGCAACTGGTTGACCCTGGTGGCGGCCGCAAAAGCCCGGCGCGCCAGCTCGCGCGCCGTGCATACCCGCCGCCGCGCTTCTTAGGCTTTGGGCACCACGTCAAACGCAATCGTTGTCCGCGGCTGTGCGTCGTGGAACGCGATGGTGCCGTGCCACATATAGGAGGGAAATAGCACCAACCGGCCGGGGCGAGGCTGGATCGCCCGGCCGTCTGCCGCTAGGCTGCGCCGACCACGAATTCGCCAGGATGGGAGAAAGCGAACATGGCGGGACGGATCGAAGCGCGGCTCAAGCAACTCGGCATCACGCTGCCGACGCCGCTGACGCCGCGGGCCAACTACGTCCAGTACGTCGTCACCGGCAATCTGGCATTCATCGCCGGGCAGATTTCCAATGACGGTGGCACCGTCATTGCCGGCAAGCTCGGCCAGGATGTCGATATCGAGACCGGGCAGAAGGCGGCGCGGGTGTGTGCGATCAACCTGCTCGCCCAGCTCAAGGCGGCCTGCGGCGACCTGGACCGCGTGACGCGCGTCGTCAAGATCGGCGGCTTCGTCAACGGCACCCTCGATTTCCCCAACTCGCCGCAGGTGATGAACGGCTGCTCCGATCTGCTGGTCGAGGTCTTCGGCGACGCCGGCAAGCACGCCCGCTTTGCCGTCGCGGTCGCCAGCCTGCCGGTCAACGCCGCCGTCGAGGTGGACGGCGTGTTCGAGATCAGGTAGCCGGCGGCCAGGCTGACCGC
>CAYQZM010000093.1:0-3902 GCA_964421935.1 uncultured Rhizobium sp.
CAGCGGATTGAGCTTGGATGGATTGGCTTTCGGCGACATCGGTCCGGACATAAGAAAAACGGCCGGGACCATACAGGCCCGGCCGTTTTCTCGAAAGTGCGCCGAAAGACGCGCCAAACGCCGTCAGTGGTGGCGGTATCCGCCGTGGAACCCGCGTCCACCCCAACCATGGCCCCAACCGTGACCGAAGCCAAAGCCGAAGGAGACACTCGGACCATAGTAATAGGGATAATAAGGATAGGCCCCATAACCGTAATAGGGGTATGGCGGCGGATAGGCGTAGGCCGGAGGCGGCGGATAGCCATATCCCGGAGGCGGCGCGTCATAAGCCGCCGCCTGGCGGCCATCCTCGTGCATGCAGGCATAGTAGGCGTCGGAGTAAGCCGCCTGAACATCACCAGCCGCGTGGCGGGCATTGTCGGCCCCGATGGCGGTACCGGCCAAGAGGCCGGCTCCCGCGCCAGCGGCCGCGCCCAGGCCGGCATTGCCGGCAGCGGCGCCCAGCACCGCACCCAGAGCGGCGCCACCGAGCGTGCCGCCAACGGTGCCGCGCGTCTGCTCGTCGCGCGCGGCTTCGTGCGGCGTGGTGTAACCGGTACGCGCCGCAGCATCGCGGCGGCAGAAGATATCGCGATCGGCCTGAGCTTGTTGTGCAGACGGCGCGGCTCCCTGCTGGGGAGCACCCTGATAGCCCGGCGGCGGGCCACCCTGATAACCGGGCGGCGGACCATTGTCGTCGTCGTCATAGTCTGGCGCGTTGCGTGCGCTATTGGACGGGTTGCCATTCAGATTCGAAGGCGGCGCATTGGCCGGCTGGGCCAGAGCGGTTCCGCCCAGCAGGGCGACCGTCAAGGCGGCGATAAGCGGTGTGCGGAACATTTGGAACGTCTCCAAGGTTTGGCCCCTCAGGCAAATTCCCAGATAGGAGACGCCGCGCCGGGTTCAATGTCAAAGCAAACATATACGTAATTTGGCGTCGTGCGGCGCCGCCGTTCATCCGCCGTTCATCCGGCCTCTGAAACGTTTAAGGCTGGCGGTTCGGGTCTAGGCTGCTGCCGACGCGGCACGGCCGCGGCGGCGCAGCAGTTCCGCTTCTTCCTCGCTGAACAGAAGAGCGGTGAGTTCGGCGCAGAACTGGAACTGCGTGGTCACCACGCTGTTTTGCGGACTGGCCTTCAGTGCCTTGATCACATCCTCGTTATAGCGGCGCAGGACACTGCAGAGTTCGTCATTGCTGTCCTTCTGCTTGGCCGCGAAGGAGCCGGCCGCTGCGAAATGGCGACTGCCCGCCACCAGCTTGGCATAGCGCAGGGCCATGTCCCGCTTGTCGGCGGCGATCGGCTTGCTGAAATCGGCACCCGAAGCCTTGTGCGTCGGCAGGCCCGCGGAGAACTCGCGCGGCGCCCGCTCCATGAAGGTCTCCATGACCTTGCCGATCTGCACACGCTCCGCCAGCAGACGCTTGCCCCATTCACCTTCGCGCTTGAGCTCGATCTCCTTGACGATGTGGCTGGAAAGATCGGCAAAGGTGCGGGCGTCCTCCAAAAGCTTTTCCGCTTCGAACAGGGGATGACGGGTTTGCTGGATCGCGGTCTTGAGTTCTTCCATGCGGGTGAACAGGACTTCGCCCACAAGCCCCATGTCGGTCTTGGAAATCAGCGTCTCGTCGGCGTGACGGGCTACCATCAGGGGCAGGCGCAACGCCTCCCAGGGCTTGATCAGGCGGCTCATCACGATCAGCGGCAGATAAGGCGCGCCGTCGGGGTGGCTCTTGATCAGCTGGTCGTAGATTTCGCGCACATCCCACACCAGGCGCTCGTTGAAGCTGTGGACCGGCGGCGGCAGCATGGCCTGCACTTTCTCCACCGCTTCGCCGATCGAAAGCAGCAGCGCGATCTCGCCGGCATCGGCCACGGCGAAGGCATCGCCCAGCGCCTTCTGCGCCGACTGGCGTCCGGTCTCGGTGGAAAGGGCCTTGTTGAGCGCCTCCGCCACCACCGGCCAGAATTGTGTGGCGCGGAAGATCGCGGCGTCCAGGCGATGGTTCAACACATGCGCCTTGGTGTCCTTGACATAGACGCTCGCCTCGGCCGGCAGCAGGCTTTGAGAAATCCAGTTCCAGACCGGCACCAGACTGCCGCGGGCGATCACACCCTTCTGTTTGGTCTTGCGCGGATGACAGGTGAGCAGATCCTGAAAGGGGCGGCAGAACAGGCGCAACGGGGTCGGCGCCCGTTCATAGTGGTCGCGGCGCAGAACCGGCCGCAGACCATCCAGAATGTCCTGATGCGGCAGGGCGTGACCATCCAGCAGGCGGTCAACCTCGACAGCCATCGCCAGACGCGCCGCCGCCGGTCCCGGCAGATTGCCGAGAAATGCCTTGAGCAATCCGGTTTTGTCTCCCGACAACATCGGCCCGCGCAGCCTCCCCTGCTGCGTCTGCCTACATTAGAGGGGCTATCCTTAACGCCCTGTTTCTTGTGTTTTTTTATTGGATCGCCGGCAGTTCCAGCCGGGCCAAAAGACCTCCCAGAGGACTGGCATCCAGGACCAGAAAACCCCCGTAAAGCTTGGAAATATCACGGACGATGGCCAGGCCCAGCCCACTGCCGGGGACGCTTTCGTCCAGCCTCTCGCCCCTCGAGCCCACCTGGGCCCGCTGCTCGGCCGACAGCCCCGGGCCATCATCCTCCACGGTCAGGACCAGCCGGCCCGCTGTCGCCGAAGCCGCGGCCCGCACCCGGGTCTTGGCCCATTTGCAGCCATTGTCGATCAGATTGCCCAGCATCTCTTCCAGGTCCTGGCGCTCACCCCGGAAATAAATCGCATCGTCGCAACTGGTCTCGATGCGGATGCCGCGGATGGCATGAATGCGCTCGATCACCCGGCCCAGATCTTCCATCACGGCGGAAACCTGGGTGCGATTGCCCAGAACATCCAGCGAGCCGGCGGCGCGCGCACGGGCGAGATAGTGGTCCACCTGCCGGCGCATGGCGAAGACCTGGCGCTTGACCATCTCCGCCAGCGGGCCGGCAGCCGCATCCTTCTCATGGGCATCGGCTTCCGCCGCAAGCACCGACAAGGGCGTTTTGAGGAAATGGGCAAGGTTGGAGACATGGGTGCGCGCGCGGCCCACCACTTCCTCGCTGTGCTGAATAAGCGAATTGAGTTCGGTGGCGAGCGGCGCGATCTCGGTGGGGAAATGGCCCTGCAGCCGGCGCGCCTTGCCGTCGCGGATGCGGGCCAGCGCCTCGCTTACGCGCCGAAGTGGCTGCAGGCCGATGCGCACCTGCACCAGAATGGCGCCGATGAGGCCCAATCCCAGAATCAGGAAAGACCAGAACAGGGTGGTGTTGAACTCCCGTGTCTGCCGGTCCACTTCCGCCATGTCGCCGCCGACCAGAAAGGTGAAGTCGGCATCGCTGCTGTTGGCGGGCGTCAGATCCACCCGCCGCGACACCACCCGCAGGCGCTGATTCTCAGGGCCCACCGCATAACCCCAGGTCAAGGAGCCCTTGCGCACCTCATCGACCGGATGGATTTCCTTGTCGAACAGGGAGCGCGAAATCTGGCCGCCGGTGTTGCCGGCGCGGATCTGGTAGTAAAGCCCGGAATAGACGCGATCGAAATTGTGGTTGAGGAAGCGGCCCTCCAGCATCACGCCGCCGCCGGGATCGGGCTCGGCTGCCGCGATCAGCCCGTCCATGTCGGCCACCAGGGCTGCGTCGAAACTGGTTTCGGCCGCCATGCGGAATGCATTGGACAGAACGGCACCGCCAGCCGCCAGGCCCAGCAGAGTCCATATCGCCGCCGCCGCGATCAGGCGGCCGGCAAGGGACTCAAACCTCAGCCGCAGTCCCACCCACTTTGGGATCTTCAAGTGAATAGCCAAGCCCGCGCAC
>CAYQZM010000094.1:0-3878 GCA_964421935.1 uncultured Rhizobium sp.
AAGACCGCCCGCCGCCTTTTGGATGACGTTTCGCGCCGATAAATCCTCCCGTCCGAACCTGGGGAAAAATACGGTCAATAGGATGCCGAACAGGAAGACGAAAAAGGTCGTGGTGGCCGAGATGGCCGAGACCAGCGCCACCGGTGCCAGCAGCGAGGCGTAACGCACGCCCAGTCCTCCACCCAGATTGATCAGTTCATTGGCGGCGTTGACGCCGATCACCGCGCCCGGATTGCGCCGGAAAAGCGTGAGGAATTGCCGGCGGTATTTCGGCATCGCCAGGATGGTGGCGCCGAACAGGCCCTCGCCGACAAAAGTCCAGAAGGTGGTGCTCCAGAATTCGTCATGCACCGCGAAGAATTTGAACACCACGCTGGACAGTGCCAGCACGAAGGTCGCCCCCACCATCAGCAACACCAGTCGCGGCTTGAAGCTGGCAAGCCGCAGATGCTTGTCCAGGGACAGGCCGATGGCGCCGGCCATGATCAGGATGGCACCCACAATCTGCTCCCAGCGCGGCAACTCATGCAGCACCACCAGGCCGAGCAGGAAGGTGAAGAGGGTATTGGCCTGGAACAGCGGCGCCACGACGCTGGCTTCTTCGCTCTGGATCGCCTGCAGATAAAAAAGCATCGCGCCCATATAAAGGATGCCGGAAACCGTCATCACCGCGATGGCGAGGGCGGAAAGCTGCAGCACCCTGGGCTCGAAAACCCAGATGACGGGCAGGGCGACGACACCGAGAAAGGCGGTGAAGACCATCAGCACGGCGGTGTCGCTGTGCCGGAAATATTTGTCGACCAGATATTTGTCGATATGGGTGGAAAAGGCCCAAAGGATGGGGCCGGAAAAGGCGAAGAGCAGCCACATCAGCCTTCTGCCCCTTGCTCGAATAGAGGATGGGCGAGCAGGGTTTCCCTGGCCGCTCGCCCAAGCCGTCCATACGCTGTCGCTACGGACCGTTCGTCACTCAAATCGGTCCACTGGACCGATTTGACCGGCAAGCCGGTCGTTCCTCACTACTTTTTCGGGATCAGGACGTCCTTGACCGGTGTGCGCGGCGCGGTCCCCGTGTCGATCACCAGGGTTACCGCCAAATGCACCGGCGGGCTGCCGGGCTGCGGGCGGCAATCATGCGGCGCCTCGCGCGGGATGATGAAGCTGCCGCCGGTAGGGATCTTCATCACGGGCTGGCCCTTCACATAACATTCAAACATCCCGGTGACGACCTGGGTCATCTCCACCCCAAAATGCATGTGCGGGGCTGTGGTCTCCCCATCCTTCAGGTCGCGGGTGGTGATAATGACGGTCTGGTCCTTGCTGCCGTGTGGGACATTATAGGTCTGGGTGTTGGTACCCTGCTGTACCGCCATCTGTCCGCCCGACTGGGCGAAAGCGGCGGTGGACGCAAGCAGCACAGCTGCCCCGATCAGAATATTTTTCATGGAATTTTCTCCCCAAAATAGCGGCGCAGCTTGGCTTTTTGGGGGGCGGCTGGCAAGCGGGCACGGAGCCGCCTGTTCGCGCGTTGATTGAGGCAAGACATTCGTCTGAAGCAGATTTCGATGCGCCTTATTCGTACGCTTCCGGGCCCTTGGGTATTCGTTCTGGGGCTGATCCTTCTGTTCGGCGCCGCCCAGCTCGGTCATGCCTGGCTGCCCGCAATGGCCGCGCCCGACCAGCACAGCCAGAGTCTGGATCATGCCGGCAAGAACGCTCCGGCCGATGCCGGCAAGGGCGCGTCCCAGGGCCAGGAAAAGAAAGGCGGGGCGGCGGGCAATGGCGCCAGCGGCAGCGGCAAGACGGAAGGCATTCTGGTCGCCGAAGTCCTGTTGCTGCTGATCGTGGGGCGGGTGCTCGGTGAGGGCATGCAGCGCATCGGCCAGCCCGCGCTGATGGGCACCTTGCTGGCCGGCATCGTTCTGGGACCCTCACTATTCGGCTGGCTGTGGCCTTCCGCCCAACACTTCATCTTTCCCAAGGACGAGACCCAGAAAGGCATGATCGATGGCCTGTCGCAGATCGGCATCCTGATGCTGCTGCTGCTGACCGGCATGGAGACCGATCTCAAGCTGGTGCGCAAGTCCGGCGCGGCGGCGATCGCCATTGCTCTTTGCGGCATCGCCTTTCCCTTCGCCTGCGGCTTCCTGCTCGGTCAGTTCGGTCCCGCGGTATTGTTCGATGGCGCCACCAGCCGGCTGGTGCCGTCGCTGTTCCTGGGGACAGCGCTTTCCATCTCCTCCATCAAGATCGTGGCCATGGTGGTGCGGGAGATGAACTTCATGCGCCGTAATCTGGGCCAGGTGATCGTCGCCACCGCCATCATGGAAGACACCTGCGGCTGGGTGATCATCGCCATCACCTTCGGTATTGCCGGGGCCGGCTCGGGCGGCGGGGCACAGGCCATCAGCTGGCTTGGTCTGGCCGAGACCGTGGGTGGCGTCGTGCTGTTCCTGATCTTCTGTTTCACCGCGGGCCGATGGCTGGTTTTTTCCACCATTCGGTGGGTCAACGATAATTTCCGCAGCGATTTTCCGGTGATCACCGCCATCCTGGTCATCATGGGTGTCTTTGCCGGGATCACCCAGCTTCTGGGTGTGCGCACCGTGCTGGGCGCTTTCATGGCGGGTGTGCTGATCGGGGAATCGCCCATTCTCACGGGCCATATCCAGGGCCAGTTGCGCGGCATGATCACGGCTTTCTTCATGCCGATCTTCTTCGGCATGTCGGGCCTGGCCGCCGATCTCACCATCCTCAAGGACTGGAATCTGGCGGTGCTCACCGCGGCGCTGGTGGCGATCGCATCGGTCGGAAAATTCTCCGGTGCCTTTGCCGGTGCCATGGTCGGCCGGCTTTCCTGGCGCGAGGGCGTGGCGCTGGGCTGCGCCATGAATGCGCGGGGCTCGACCGAAGTGATCGTCGCCTCGATCGGCCTTTCGATGGGGGCGTTGAGCCAGAATCTCTACACCATGATCGTGACCATGGCGGTGATCACCACCATGGCGATGCCGCCCATGCTGCGCACCGCCCTCAAGAACCTGCCCATGAGCAAGGAAGAAGAGACCCGCATCGCCCGCGAGGCCATGGACCAGAAAGGCTTCCTGCCCGGATTGGAGCGGCTGCTGCTGGCGGTGGATCAAAGCCCGGTGGGCCGGATGGCGGCGCGGCTCGCGGGTCTTATCGCCGGCGGCCAGGGTATGCCCGTGACCATCCTGAAATTGAAAAGCGCGCAGGCGGCCGCCGAGAGAAATGAGGCCGCGGCCGCAAAAATCGCAGCCGAGGGAGAAGCGGACGAGGAGCGTCCGCCCGCGCATGTCAGACAGGATCAGGCCAAGGACATGACCCAAAAGGATCTGGCGGGCGCCCAGTCGCGGGTGGAAAGCGGTGCGGAGTTGAAAGCCGACCCCCTGGCGCGGGAAGTGAAGGCCGGCGCCAAGAGAAGCGCGGCCAAGGTGAAAGCCGACGAGGCCGAGCCTGATCCGGAGAAAGTCCATCTCACGGCGCGCGTGCCGCTGGATGCGCCGGCCGATGTGGTCAAGGACGAGGCGCGCAAGGGCTATGACATGATGTTCATCGGCCTTCAGGACAGTGTGGAGGAAGATGGCGGCTTCATCCCGGCCGTGACCGAATTGGCTGCCGGCTTCGAAGGCCCGCTGGCGCTGTTCGCCAATGAAGCGGATGGCGCGCTGACCAGCCGCAGCCGCCTGCTGGTGCCGGTGAACGGCTCGCCCCAGTCGCGCCGGGGCGCCGAAATCGCTTTTGCCGTGGCGCGCGCCACCGGCGCCCATGTCCATGTGTTGTTCGTATCGCAGACCGATGGCAGCAGGCGCACGCGCCTTCGGGAAGAACGCGTGCTCAAGGACCTGGCCGAACTGGGC
>CAYQZM010000095.1:0-6615 GCA_964421935.1 uncultured Rhizobium sp.
ATTCCCTTCGACCAGCGCGATGGTTCGCTTTGGTATGACGGCCGCCTGGTGCCCTGGAAGGACGCCAAGACCCATGTGCTGACCCATGGCCTGCATTACGGTTCCTGCGTCTTCGAGGGCCAGCGCATCTATAACGGCACCGTCTACAAGCTGAAGGAACATACCCAGCGGCTGTTCCGTTCGGCAGAGACGCTGGGGATGAACATCCCTTACACCCAGGACCAGATCAACCAGGCCTGCATCGAGGCGGCCGAGGTGCAGAACATCAAGGACGGATACTTGCGTCCCGTGGCCTTCCGGGGCAGCGAGATGATGGCGGTGTCGGCACAGAACACCACCATCCATGTCGCCATAGCCTGCTGGCCCTGGCCGTCCTATTTCAGCCCGGCGGAAAAGCTCAAGGGCATCCGCCTCGACATCGCGCGCTATCGCCGCCCGGCGGCCGACACCGCGCCGGTGCATGCCAAGGCGGCCGGCCTCTACATGATCTGCACCATCTGCAAGCATGAGGCCGAAGCCAAGGGCTATGCCGATGCCCTGATGTTCGACTATCGCGGCTATGTCGCGGAAGCCACCGGCGCCAATGTCTTCTTCGTGCAGGACGGCGTGCTGCATACGCCCATCCCCGATTGCTTCCTCAACGGATTGACCCGCCAGTCGGTGATCGCCATCGCCAAGGCGCGCGGCGTCAAGGTGGTGGAGCGGCATATCGAACCCGAGGAGATGAAGGACTTCAGCGAGTGCTTCCTCACCGGTTCGGCGGCGGAAGTCACGCCGGTGTCGGAGATCGGGCCGTACCGCTTCAAGCCCGGCGCGCTGACGGAAACGTTGATGAACGCCTATGCGGACGAGGTCAGGGGCGTTGCCAAGGTTTCAGCGTAAGCGCGCGCTTCGCTTTATTTTAGGTCGCACGGGCGACGCCTTCGCTGCGCTCGGCTGCCTGATGCTCCCGGCCGACGAAGTGTGCGGCGTGGCGAAGGTGAGCGCCTAGCTCTTCGGGCTTACCCAAACGATCAACACGGCGCCTGCGAGCAGCAGGGCGATCCCCGCGGCTTCGCGCCAGGTCGTCTTCTGACGGAAGAAAAAGCGCGTCACGCCCTGGGCAAACAGCACTTCCACCAGCGCCAAGGTGCGGACGCTGGCGGCGGTGGCGAGGGCGAAGGCGAGAAACCAGAATTGCGACGCCGCCGCGCCGGCAAAACCGGCCAGCAGCGAAGGCCGCCACAGCCGCATCAAGGCGCCCAAGGTCTTTCGGTTGAAGACCAGGAGCCAGGCCAGCAGCAACACGGTTTGCAAAGTCAGGCCGGCCGCCAGCGAAAAGGTGGCGCCGAGCACGAAGCCCGTCTGGTGCAGCGACAGAATGGCGCCGCGATAGCCGATCGCGGAGGCGGCGAACAGGGCGGCGGAAGAAAGACCCAACAGCGCCGGTTTGACTCCGCCGGTCAACGCCTCTGGCCTGATGGAGATCAGCGCCACACCCGCCATGGCGGTCAGGATCGCCAGTGCCATAGGCGGGGTCAGCGGGTCATGCAGAAACAACAGGCCCATCAGCGCCACCAGCACGGGCTCGGTCTTGAGATAGGCGATGGTGACCACGAAGGAGCGCTGCTCCATGGTCATCAGCATCAGGGCAGTCCCCCCGATCTGGGTCGCGGCCCCCAGCACGGTCCAGAGCAGAAAATCGCGATTCATCGCCGGCAGGGCGGCGTGCTGCCAAGCCAGCACCGTGGCCAGGAACAGCAGGGCGAACGGAAAGCCGAACAGAAACCGCACCAGGGTGGCGCCGAGTGCGCCCAATTGCGGCGTCAGCTCGCGCTGCATGGCGTTGCGCGCGGTCTGGCCGACGGCGCCCAGCAAGGTGAAAACGACCCAGAGATGGCTCAAGCGGGAATGCTCACGCCGTTTCGCGCGATCCGAGATTGTCGCGGCGCTCGGGTGTCACGCCTGGGCGCAGATGGCGCATGCCGCTGCGGAAGTAAATCACGCCGGTATAGACGGTCAGCGCCGCCGCCACCCACAGAAGAATATAGGCGACCGCGGAATAGCTGCGCGAGGGGATGCCCGGCACAAGCTCGTCGGCCAGTGGCGTCAGGATCATGGCGCCGATGGCGATCATCTGCACCGCGGTCTTGAACTTGGCCACGTTCGTCACCGGGACACTGACCCGGGTGCCCGCAAGGAACTCGCGCAGGCCGGAAACCAGAATCTCCCGCGCCAGGATGATCAGGGCCGGTACCAGCCGCAGCAGGCTGAAGACGCTTGCGCCGGTTTCGGGATTAACCCGGCGGAAGGTGCCTTCGGCCACCAGCATCATTAGCGCCACCGCCACCAGCACCTTGTCGGCGATGGGATCCAGCATGCGGCCGAAATCCGAGCCCGCCTTCAACTTGCGGGCGGCAAAGCCGTCCAGCCAATCGCTCACCCCGGCGATCACGAAAACCGCAAATGCCACCAGGCGGGCGCCCTCGCCGGGCATGACAAAAGCCACAGCGAAGACCGGCACCAGCACGATGCGCAGGATGGTCAGGGCATTGGGCAGGGCGAACATGGGGGGAGTTTAGAACCCCGACCGGCTGTCGGTCACCCCTTACTTTTGGTCATGCCGCCCCGACACGGGCGCGGCCCTTTCGACGCGGATGCCCCTTCAAAAGACAGGCGCGCAAAACGCACCGGCCGGCGGGCGGTTGTTCACGATGGGTGGAAGAAGTCGAATATTTTCTTGGCGAGGGTGGCACTGACGCCCTCCACGGCCGAGAGATCCGCCAGACTCGCCGCCGAAACCGCCCGGGCGGAACCGAAATGTTGCAGCAGGGCGCGCTTGCGGCCGGCGCCCACGCCGGCGATCTCGTCAAGCGGGTTGGCGCCGATGGCGGCGCTGCGTTTCTTGCGATGACCGCCGATGACGAAGCGGTGCGCTTCGTCCCGCAGGCGTTGCAGGTAATAAAGCACCGGGCTTTTGGGATCGAGGCGGAAGGGCTCTTTCTCCGGCAGATAGAAATGCTCCCGGCCGGCGTCACGGTCGGGGCCCTTGGAAATGCCCACCAGGGTCACGTCCTCGACGCCCAGATCGGCAAAGACCTGGCAGGCCACCGACAATTGGCCGGGACCGCCATCGATCAGCACCAGATCGGGACGTTTCCAGCGGGTATTGTCGGGCTGATCCGCCTCTTCCTTCACCATGCGGGCGAAGCGACGGGTCAGCACCTCGCGCATCATGGCGTAATCGTCACCGGGCGTGAGGTCCTCGGCCTTTATGTTGAATTTGCGATACTGGTTTTTCTCGAAGCCTTCCGGTCCAGCCACGATGAAAGCACCCAGGGCGTGGGCGCCCTGGATGTGGGAATTGTCATAAACCTCGATGCGGCGCGGCGGTTGTTCCAGCCCGAACGTGTCGGCGACGCCTTCCAGCAACTGGGTCTGGGCGCTGTTCTCGGCCAGCCGCCGGCCCAGCTGTTCGCGGGCATTGGCCATGGCCCGTTCCATGATCTCGCGTTTCTCGCCGCGCTGGGGTGTGGAGATTTCCACCCGATGGCCCGCGCGCAGCGCCAGCGCCTCTGCCAAAAGCTGGCAGCCGGGCAGCTCTTCTGAGGTGAGGAGCAGTTTGGGCGCGGTGCGCTCGTCATAGAACTGGCCGACAAAGCTCTCCAGCACTTCCGCCAGTGGCAGGTCGTTGCTGTGGCGTGGAAAATAAGGCCGGTTGCCCCAGTTCTGGCCGGCGCGGAAGAAGAAGACCTGGATGCAAGTCTGGCCGCCCTCGCTATAGGCGGCGAAAAGATCGGCTTCCTCGAAGGTGGAGGGGTTCACTCCTTGCGAGGACTGGATATGGCTCATGGCGCGCAGGCGGTCGCGCAGCTTGGCCGCGGCCTCGAAGTCCATGGCGTCCGACGCCTGGGTCATCTCGGCCTTCAGTTCGTCCTGAACCGTCTGGCTTTTGCCTTGCAGGAAGCTTTCGGCTTCCTCGACCAGCCCGTGATAGCCGGCCAGATCGATGCGGTTCACGCACGGCGCGCTGCAACGCTTGATCTGAAACAACAGGCACGGCCGGGTGCGGCTGTCGAACACCGAATCCGAACAGGAGCGCAACAGGAAGGCCCGCTGCAGGGTGTTGAGGGTGCGGTTGACCGCGCCGGCACTGGCAAAGGGGCCGAAATAGACACCCTTGGTGGTCTTGGCGCCGCGATGCTTCAGAAGCTGCGGAAAAGGGTGGTCCTCGCGCAGCAGGATGTTGGGGAAGCTCTTGTCGTCGCGATAGCTGACATTATAGCGCGGCTTCAGCCGCTTGATCAGATTGGATTCCAGCAGCAGCGCTTCGGTCTCGCTGGCGGTGGTGACGAACAGCATCTCTGCGGTTTCCGCCACCATGCGGGTGAGGCGGTCGGCATGCACGCCGCCGCGGGCATAGGAACTGACGCGCTTTTTCAGGCTCTTGGCCTTGCCGACATAAAGTACATCGCCGGCCGCATTCAGCATGCGATAGACGCCGGGCGCGTCGGGCAGGGTCTTCAGATAGGCGGCAATGCGCTCGGGCCCTTTGAGGGGCTGGTCTTCGGGCGCGTCAGGGGAACTCATGCCGGGAATATATTAGCGGGTACGTTCTATTTCTATCCCGCCGCCAAGGCCTGAGCGACCGCGTTATAAGGCCGCCGGCGGCGAAGACTGGGCGCCGGTTATCGCGTTCTTTCGATTTCGATGCCCACCGATTCAGCGGACGTCAGGGCTTGCAGCTTTTCCACCCGCACCCGGACGGTACGAACGCGGCGGTCCTCGAAACAGGCCGCGGCGATGCGCTCGGCCAGGGTCTCGGCCAGGCGGACGTGACCCTCGGCGATGATCGCGCGGATCCGCTTTTCGATCACATGATAATCGACGACATTCTCCAGCATGTCCTGGGCGTCGGCGATGTCGTCGGTGGCCAGGTCCACATTGATGCGCACCGGCTGGGTGCGGCCTTCCTCCTGCCGGTAGACGCCGATATGGGCCGGCAGTTCCAGATTGCGGATGAAGACATGGCGGACGCCCGCGGCGGCGAAACGCGGTGTTTCGATCTTGCTCATTCGCCCACCTGCACGTCGGGGGTTTGCCAGATCAGGTGCTGGCCGCCATCCACCGCCAGCATCTGGCCGGTGACGGCCTCGGCCGCCAGCAGATAGCGCACCGCGCCGCAGATGTCGGCGGGGTCGGCGCCGTGCTTGAGAAGGGTCGCGTCGCGCTGGCGGTTGAAATCCGCATCGGACTGGCGCGGGTTCTTCAAGGTCGGGCCTGGCCCTACCGCATTGACGCGGATGTGCGGGCCCATGCCTTGCGCCAAGGTCGTGGTCAACCAGTAAAGTCCCGCCTTGCTCAGGCTGTAAGACAGGAACTGGGGCGTCGGCTTCAGCACCCGCTGGTCGATGATGTTGATGATGTTGCCCTTCTCCTCGCGGGGAAGCTGCTTGGCGAACATCTGCGCCAGCAGGAAGGGCGCCCGCAAGTTCGCCTCCATGTGATCGTCCCAGCTTTTGCGCGTGGCGCTGCGCCAGTCGTCGTTCTCGAACAGGGAGGCGGAGTTGATCAGCGCGGTCAGCGGCCCGATCGCCTTGGCCGCGATAGGCACCGCGGTGGCGGTTTCCTCCTCGCGCGCGAAGTCGGCCTGAACCAGCGCGGCCTTGCCGCCCTTGGCGCGGATTTCTGCTGCCACCTGTTCGGCATCGGCGGCAGAGCCATTGTAATGGATGGCGACGTTCCAGCCCGCGCTGCCCAGGTCCAGGGCGATGGCCCGCCCCAGCCGCTTGGCCGCGCCGGTCACCAGAACGTTTCTCAAGTTATAAACCCCACCGTCTTCTTGACTTCGTCCATGATCGGGGTGGCGATGGCACGCGCCTTGTGAGCACCGTCCTTCAGCACCCGATCGATCTCCGCCGGATCGGCCAGCAGCCGCCGCATCTCGGCGTTGATGGGCGAAAGCTTCTCCACCGTCAGCTCGGCCAGCGCATTCTTGAAGGCCGAAAACTGCTGGCCCGCGAACTCGGCGATCACCGCATCGCGATCCTGGTCGGCCAGGGCAGCATAGATGTTGAGCAGGTTTTCTGCCTCCGGCCGTTCCTTCAACTCATCCTTGCTGGCGGGCAGGGGGTGCGGATCAGTCCGGGCGCGCTTGATCTTGCCCGCGATGGCGTCGGCATCATCCGTCAGGTTGATGCGGCTCATGTCGCTTTCGTCCGACTTGGACATTTTCTTGGTGCCGTCGCGCAAGGACATCACCCGCGTCGCCGCGCCCGTGATCACCGGCTCAGGTTGCGGGAAGAAATCCGGCACGTTGAAGTCGTTGTTGAACTTGCCGGCGATGTCGCGCGCCAGCTCCAGATGCTGCTTCTGGTCCTCGCCCACCGGCACATGGGTGGCGCGATAGACCAGGATGTCGGCGGCCATCAGCACCGGATAGGTGTAGAGCCCGACACTGGCCCGCTCCTTGTGCTTGCCGGTCTTTTCCTTGAACTGGGTCATGCGGTCCATCCAGCCCAGCCGCGCCACGCAATTCAACACCCAGGCCAGCTCGCCATGCTCTGGTACCTGGCCCTGGTTGAAGATGGGCGAGCGCTTGGGATCCACGCCGGCGGCGATATAGGCGGCCGCGAC
>CAYQZM010000096.1:0-3668 GCA_964421935.1 uncultured Rhizobium sp.
CTGGCGGTTCAATGCGACGTCACCGATCCCAAGTCGGTGCGCGCGGCTTTCGATGCCGTGGCCTCGGCTTTCGGCGGTTTGGACATCGTGGTCTCCAACGCCGGGGCGGCCTGGCAGGGCACCATTGGCCAGGTGGATGACGAGACCCTGCGCAAATCGTTCGAATTGAATTTCTGGGCGCATCAGGCCGTGGCGCAGCAGGCCACCCGCATCATGCAGGCGCAGGGCACTTTCGGCTGCCTGCTGTTCAACACCTCCAAGCAGGCGGTCAATCCGGGCAAGGATTTCGGGCCCTATGGCCTGCCCAAGGCGGCGACCCTGTTCCTGGTCAAGCAATATGCCCTGGACCATGGCAAGGACGGCATCCGCGCCAATGCGGTCAATGCCGACCGCATCCGCACCGGCCTTCTGACCGACGAGATGGTGGCCGCGCGTTCCAAGGCGCGCGGCGTGTCGGAGGCCGATTACATGGCCGGCAACCTGCTCAAGCGGGAAGTGACCGCCGATGATGTGGCGGAGGCGTTCGTTTATCTCGCCACCGCCACCAAGACCACGGCAGCCGTGGTTACCGTGGATGGCGGGAACATCGAGGCGTCTCTCCGCTAGCCCTGATGTCATGGCCGACCTTTGAGCCGGCCATCCATCCTGCCACGCGTGACGGGGGTGGTCGGGTTAAGCTCGGCCATGACAAGTGTGGGATTATGGCGGGTCCCTGCGAACTTGCGCCGATTTGGCGCTGCGCTAGGCTCTCCCCAAAAGAAGAAATGGGGAGGGGTGCATGCGTATTGCCTTGGTCATTCCCTTGCTGGCCGGCTTGCTGCTGTGGGCGGCTTCGGCCTGGGCGGAAGGACCGGCCATGCCGCCGCCGCACGATCCCAATGATTATCCCAACCCCTATCACGAGGATGCCGGCTGGGCACAGATCGGTCGGCGCATCGGCGGCACCTCGGCGGTTGACATGGACCCCGATGGCAGAAGCGTCTGGGTCTTCGAGCGCTGCGGCACGCCCGATGATGGCTGCTCGAAGATCAAGGACGTCGATCCGGTCTTGAAGTTCGATGCCACCGGCAAGCTGGTGAAGCATTGGGGCAAGGGCGAAATCCTCTATCCCCACGGCATCTTCGTCTCCCGCGACCGCCACATCTGGCTGGTGGAAGGCATTTCGCAAAGTGGCGTGGTGGCTGACGTGATCCACGAATACACGGAAGGCGGCAAGCTGTTGCGCACCATGGGTGTCTCCGGCACCGCCGGCGACAGTACCGACCGTTTCAACGGTGTCTCCGATGTGCTGGTGGCGCCCGATGGCAGTATCTTTGTCGCCGACGGTCATAGCGACAAGACCAACAACCGGATTCTCAAATACGACCGCAACGGCAAATTCCTGCTGAGCTGGGGCAAGCTGGGTGCCGGGCCCGGCGAGTTCAATGCGCCGCATGGGCTGGCGATGGACAAGGCTGGCCGGCTCTATGTCGCCGACCGCTCCAACAACCGTATCCAGATCTTCGACCAGCAGGGCAAATTCCTGGAGGAATGGAAACAATTCGGCCGGCCCAGCGGCATCTTCATCACCAAGGACGACATGATCTATGTCGCGGATTCGCTGTCGAATGCGAAGAACAATCCCGGCTTCGGCAACGGCATCCGCTGGGGCAAGATCAGCGACGGCAAGGTGTTGGGCTATTTGCCCTGGGGCGAATACAACGCCATCGAGGGCGTAGCGGTGGACAAGGACGGCAATATCTTTGCCGGCTTCACCAATGTCCCGAATTTCCGGAAGTTTGTGAAGAACTGAGCTCCGCTGTCATCCCCGGCGAACGACGCATCGTTGATGCGTCGTGAGGGAAGGGGACCCAGGTGGAGAGACCGGGCCTGATCTGTCCGCCTGGGTTGCCTTCCCCTCGCGCCGCGACGCGGCGCTCGACCGGGAATGACATGGGTGCATGTTAGTTATTAAACCGGAAGTGCATGACATCACCGTCGGCGACGACGTAATCCTTGCCTTCCAGCCGGAATTTGCCCGCCTCGCGCGCGCCGGCTTCGCCATTGCCGGCGACATAGTCAGGATAGGCGATGGTTTCGGCGCGGATGAAGCCCTGCTCGAAATCGGTATGGATCACGCCGGCCGCCTGCGGCGCCCGTGAGCCCTTGGTCACGGTCCAGGCGCGCGCTTCCTTGGGACCGACAGTGAAGAAGGTCAAAAGGCCCAGCAGGTCATAACCGGCACGGATCAGGCGGTTGAGACCTGGTTCTTCCAGGCCAAGACTGGAAAGGAAATCGGGCCTGTCTTCCGCCGGCATCTGCGCGATCTCTTCCTCGATCTTGGCCGAGATCACCACGCTTTTGGCACCCTGTTTCTTCGCCATGTCTTCGGCGCGGGCCGAGATGGCATTGCCGGTGGCGGCGCTGGCTTCCTCGACATTCAGCACATAGAGCACAGGCTTGGCGGTCATCAGGCCAAGCCGGCTGTAGGGGCCGCGCTCTTCCGGCGTCAGCTCGGCCAGGCGCGCCGGCTTGCCGTCGCGCAGCAAGGCCACAGCCTTCATGACCAGGGTGACGGCTTCCTTGGCTTCCTTCTCGCCACCCTTGGCTTTCTTTTCCAGCGCCGGCAGCCGCTTCTCCAGACTGCCCAGGTCGGCCAGCATCAGCTCGGTCTCCACCGTCTCGGCGTCGCCGATGGGATCGATCTTGCCCTCAACATGGGTGATGTCGTCATCCTCGAAGCAGCGCAGCACATGCACCACCGCGTCCACTTCGCGAATGTTGGCCAGGAACTGATTGCCCAGCCCTTCGCCCTTGGAGGCGCCGCGCACCAGCCCGGCAATATCCACGAAGGTGATGCGGGTGGGGATGATCTCTGCGGAAGACGCGATCCTGGCCAGGGTGTCGAGCCGCGCATCCGGCACCGCGACATCACCAACATTGGGCTCGATGGTGCAGAAGGGGTAATTGGCCGCCTGCGCCGCCGCGGTCTGCGTCAGGGCGTTGAACAGGGTGGACTTGCCGACATTGGGCAGGCCCACGATTCCGCATTTGAAACCCATTATTCGTCTTTCTTGCTAACTGGCTTTTTTGCCGGTGGTTCTTTTTTCGGCGGTGGCTTGAGCAGCACGGCCACCTTGCTCATGAAGCCGGCATCGTCGTCCTTTGCCAGCAGGGGCGCGGCCTGGACCATCGCCTCCACCAGCGGCTTCAGCCAGTCGATATCGTCCTTGCTGAAATTCTGTAGCACATGGGTGCTGACTCTATGCTTTTCGCCGGGATGGCCGATGCCAAGACGCACCCGGCGGTAATCAGGCCCCAAAGTGGCGGTGATGGAGCGCAAGCCGTTCTGTCCCGCATCGCCGCCGCCGGTCTTCACCTTCAGCTTGCCGGCGGCCAGGTCGATCTCGTCATGCACCACGACCAGGGCATTGAGGGGCAGCTTGAAGAAGCGCAAGGCCAGGCCCACGCTGTCGCCGGAAAGATTCATGTAGGTCTGCGGCTTCAGAAGATAGGTCTTGCGGCCGCCCAGCGAGCCTTCCGACAAGAGGCCCTCGAACTTCACCTTCCACGGGCCGAAGCCATATTCGGCGTGCAGCATGTCCACGACGATGAAACCGGCATTGTGCCGGTTCCTCGCATATTGCGATCCGGGGTTTCCCAAGCCAGCGATGAGCAAAGGCGTGTCC
>CAYQZM010000097.1:0-4201 GCA_964421935.1 uncultured Rhizobium sp.
AGTGTCATGGACGGCAGCATGGGCTTTCTGCCGCGCCGGCTGATGGTGCTGGATGAGGATTTCAACCGCGCCCAGAAGCTGCTGCGCCAGGCTGTGCCCGATGCCATGCCCGGACCCGGACAAGAGGCTTTGTGACGGAAACCTTCCTCGATGGGCGGCTAAAGATCGCGCAGCCTGACACGGGATTCCGCTCCGGTCTGGACGCGGTGATGCTGGCGGCGGCCGTTCCTGCTCGGGCAGGACAGACGGCACTGGAATTGGGCGCGGGCGCCGGCACCGCCAGCCTGTGCCTGCTGGCGCGCGTGCCGGGCCTCACCTTGACCGGGGTGGAGATCGGCAAAAGCCTGACCGCGCTCGCCCGGGACAATGCCGCCGCCAATGCCATGCGGGCAGAGTTTGTCTGTGCCGATATTTTTGCCCTGCCACCCGAACTGAAGCGCGATTTCGATCAGGTCTTTTGCAACCCGCCTTTTCATGGCGAAGGCCTGGCCTCGCCGGATCAGGCGCGTGCCACCGCCCTGATGGATCGGGGCCGGCTGGACGACTGGTTGCGTACCGGGTTTCAGCGCACGATCTCGGGCGGCTTTTTCACCACCATCCTGCGGGCCGATCGGCTCGGCCAGGCGCTGGCGGCGTTGCCGGAAAAAGGTGTCGCCGTCTTTCCCCTCTGGCCCAAGGCCGGCGAGGCGGCCAGGCGGGTGATCGTGCAGGCGCGCAAGGGTTCCAACACGCCGGTTACCGTGCTGTCTGGCCTGGTCTTGCACCAAGTGAATGGCGGCTGGACGCCGGAGGCCGACGACGTGTTGCGGCGCGGCAATCCGCTTGCCCTCTCGGGGGGCCGCCTATAGGTTCCGGGCAACCCCCCGGATGCGAGAATCGTGGCCAAAGCCGCTACCTTTCAGGACCTTATCCTCACCCTGCAGAACTATTGGGCGGCGCAGGGCTGCCTGATCCTCCAGCCTTATGACGACCAGATGGGAGCGGGCACCTTCCACCCCGCCACAACCTTGCGGGCGCTGGGGCCGCGGCCCTGGAATGCCGCTTTCGTGCAGCCCAGCCGGCGGCCTTCCGATGGCCGCTATGGCGAGAACCCCAACCGGCTGCAGCATTATTACCAGTATCAGGTGATCCTGAAGCCGGCGCCGGAGAATGTGCAGGAGCTTTATCTTGGCTCCATCCGCGCCATCGGTCTTGATCCCGACGTGCACGACATCCGCTTTGTCGAGGACGACTGGGAGAGTCCCACCCTGGGCGCCGCTGGTCTCGGTTGGGAAGTGTGGTGCGACGGGATGGAGATCACCCAGTTCACCTATTTCCAGCAGGTGGGCGGCTTCGACTGCGATCCGGTCTGCGCCGAGATCACTTACGGCCTCGAGCGCCTGGCTATGTATGTGCAGGATGTCGAGTTCGTCTATGACCTGAAATTCAACGAGCAGTTCCGTTACGGCGAGGTGTTCCATCAGGCCGAAAAGGAATTCTCCGCCTACAATTTCGAGCGCGCCGATACCGAGATCCTGTTCCAGCATTTCAAGGATGCCGAGAAACAGTGCCGGGAATTGCTGGCGGGGCCTGAGAACAACAACAAGCCCAAGCTGGTGCTGCCGGCCTATGACCAGTGCATCAAGGCCAGCCACAATTTCAACCTGCTGGATGCGCGCGGTGTGATTTCCGTCACCGAGCGCGCCGCCTATATCGGCCGGGTGCGGGCGCTGGCCCAGGCCTGCTGCCAGGCCTGGCTGGAGAGCGAGCAGGGCGCCTACAAGCCCCGCTTCGCAGACAAAGAGGTCGGCTGATGCCGGACCTGCTGCTCGAACTGTTCAGCGAGGAAATCCCAGCCCGCATGCAGGCGGGCGCGGCGCGCGATCTTGAAAGACTGATGGTCGGGGCGCTGACCGATCGCGGCTACCTGTTCGAAGGCATCAAGGCCTTTGCCGGGCCGCGGCGCTTGACCCTGGCGATCACCGGTCTGCCCGCCAAGCAGAAGGACGTGCGCGAGGAACTGAAAGGCCCCAAGACCGACGCGCCTGAGGCTGCGCTGGCAGGCTTTCTGAAAAAGACCGGCCTCTCACGCGACCAGCTCAAGGTCGAGAAGACCCCCAAGGGCGATGTCTATATGGCGGTGATCGAGCGGGCCGGCCGCGAGACCCCGCATGTCCTGGCCGAGATCATTCCCGAGGTGATGGCCAAGCTGCCCTGGCCCAAATCCATGCGCTGGAAGCCGGGCCTGTCGGTGCGCTGGGTGCGCCCGCTCCATTCCATTCTCTGCACTTTTGACGGCGAGTTGGTGCCGTTCAGCTTCGCCGGCATCTCGAGCGGGCTGCACACGCGCGGCCACCGCTTCCTGTCGCAAGGCAAGATCGAGGCCAAACGCTTCGACGATTACGCCCAGAAGCTGAAGGCCGCCCATGTCGTGCTGGAAGCCGAGGAGCGCGCCGCCATTATCTTCGAGGGCGTCAAGCAGGCGGCCTTTGTGCATCAGCTTGAGATGATCCCAGATGAGGGGTTGCTGGCGGAAGTCTCGGGCCTGGCGGAATGGCCGGTGGTCTATATCGGCACCATCCAGGACGAGTTCATGGATGTGCCGGCGGAGATCCTGCAGACCTCCATGCGCACGCATCAGAAATACTTCTCCTTGCGCGATCCACGCACCGGCAAGATGGCCAACCGCTTCGCGCTGGTCGCCAACATGATCGCCTCCGATGGCGGCAAGGAGATCGTGGCCGGTAACGAACGGGTTTTGCGCGCCCGCCTGTCGGATGCCAAGTTTTTCTGGGACGAGGACCGCAAGACCAAGTTGATTGACCGGGTTGAAAAGCTCCAGGGCATCGTCTTTCACGCCAAGCTGGGCACACAGTTTGAGCGGGTCGAGCGCATTGAAGCTTTGGCCAGCGAGATCGCGGCCAAGATTGGTGCTGATGTCAAGAAGGCCAAGCGCGCTGCGCGTCTCGCCAAGGCCGACCTGACGTCGGGCGTGGTTGGCGAATTCCCCGAGTTGCAAGGCGTGATGGGCCGTTACTATGCCCTGCACGACAAGGAAGATGCCGCCGTCGCCGACGCCATTCGCGATCATTACAAGCCGGTGGGGCCGTCCGACGCCGCGCCCATCGGCAAGGTCGCCATCGCGGTCGCGCTAGCCGACAAGCTGGATGCCTTAATGGGTTTCTTTGCTGCCGGCGAGAAGCCGACCGGTTCCGGCGATCCTTTTGCGCTGCGCCGCGCTGCGTTGGGCGTGATCCGTATTATTCTCGAAAACAAGCTGCGCTTTCCGCTTAATGTTGCTGACGAGTTGCTGACTTTCTTCGCAGACCGTTTGAAGGTGGCGTTGAAGGAAAAGGGTACCCGTCACGACCTGGTCGATGCCGTGTTCAGCCTGGGCCATGAGGACGATCTGGTACGGCTGGTGGCGCAGGTAGAGGCGCTGCAAAGCTTCCTCAAAAGCGATGACGGCGCCAATCTGCTGGCCGGCTACAAGCGCGCCGCCAACATTCTCAAGATGGAAGAGAAGAAGGACGCCAAGACCTATATCAGCGAGGTCAGCGAGACGCTGCTCTCCGAGCCAGCCGAGAAGGCATTGTTCGCCGCTCTGGCCAAGGCGCGTGCCGCCATCACGCCGGCGCTGGAAAAGGAAGACTTTGCCGCAGCCATGCAACAGATGGCGGCGCTGCGCGTTCCGGTGGACGCTTTCTTCGATGCCGTGAAGGTCAATGCCGACGATAAACAGGTGCGCGAGAACCGGCTGAATCTTCTGGCGTCACTGCGGGCGACGCTGCATCAGGTGGCGGATTTTTCCAGAATCGAGGGGTGAGCCGCGTCATACGACGGATGTGAGCAGGTCCAGTGGACCTGTGAAAGCGGTGAACGCCGCGAGCTAAAGCGAGCGGCAGGCGGTTGAAATGGATGGCCGGACCAGTCCGGCCATGACAAGTGGGACATAGGTCGACGATGACGAAATGGGTCTACACATTCGGTGACGGCAAGGCCGAGGGCAAAGCCGATATGCGCAACCTCTTGGGTGGCAAGGGCGCCAACCGGGCGGAGATGAGCAATCTGGGCCTGCCGGTGCCGCCCGGCCTCACCGTCACCACCGAGGTCTGCACCTACTACTACGCCCACAACCATTCCTATCCGCCTGAACTGAAAGCCGAGGTAGATGCCGCTGTGGCCCAGATCGGCAGGATCGCCGGCGGCACATTGGGCGATC
>CAYQZM010000098.1:0-12892 GCA_964421935.1 uncultured Rhizobium sp.
CAGCAGCGTGTCGCTCACGGCAGATGTTCTGGAATGGCCGCGCGCAACAGGGCGGTGGCGCGGGAAGCATCGTCGTCCGCGACCATCAGACGGCGCGGCAGAAAGCCCATGCTGCCGTCCATGACACTGGCATGGGTGTCGAATACCACCGCTTCAATGCCTTCCTGTTCCAGAAGGTTCACCGCATAGTTCAATAGGACCGGATCGACGGTTTTGAGTACGGCGCGCATGGTTCTTTATAAGTCAAGCCGCGCCCTTCTGTCGCCATTGGGCGCCCGCCGGGGGTTCGTCCGCCGCTTGCCCGTGCCCGAACCGGTCCGGTATTCTCTCGCCCACCATGGGTGGGCAGATGACACAGGACCGGACAGCGGTCCGCACGGCCGACACGGCGATTTCGCCGGTCGAGCGGCTGCATGCATTGGTGGCGGCGGACATGACCGCCACCGACCGGCTGATCCATGCCCGGATGACATCGGGCGTGGCACTGATCCCCGACCTTGCCCGCCACCTGATCGATTCCGGGGGCAAGCGCCTGCGGCCCATGCTCACCCTGGCCGCGGCCCAGGCCGGCGGCTATGCCGGTGACCACCATGTGCGCCTGGCCGCGGCGGTGGAGTTCATCCATACCGCCACCCTCTTGCACGACGATGTGGTGGACGAAAGCGCGCTGCGCCGCGGCAAGGTCTCGGCCAACCTGATGTGGGGCAACAAGCCCTCGGTGCTGGTGGGCGACTTCCTCTTCTCCAGAGCCTTCCAGCTGATGGTCGAGACCGAGAACATGGCCGTGCTGGATATTCTGGCCGGCGCTTCTGCCATTATCGCCGAAGGCGAAGTGATGCAGCTCAAGTCCACCAACAACCTGTCGGTGACGGAAGCGCATTATCTCGAAGTGGTTTCGGCCAAGACAGCGGCCCTGTTCGCGGCGGCAGCCGAATCCGGCGCCCTGCTGTCGGGACAAGGCCTGGATTTCGTCGCCGGCCTGCGCGCCTATGGCGACAATCTCGGCATCGCCTTCCAGCTGGTGGATGATGCGCTGGACTATTCCGGCCGCCAGGCCCTGATGGGCAAGACGGTGGGCGATGATTTCCGCGAAGCCAAGATGACCCTGCCCATCATCCTGGCCCATGCCCGGGCGGCGGAAAACGACAAGCCTTTCTGGAAACGCGTCATCGAAACCGGCAACCAGACCGAGAGCGACCTGGACCGCGCCATCACCCTGATCGAGCAGACCGGCGCCATGCAGGAAACCATGAGCCGGGCCCGCGCCTATGCCGACAAGGCCAAGGCGGCGCTGACGGTGATGCCAGACAGCGAGATCAAGCGCGCGCTGGCGGATATCGCTGATTTCTGCGTGGAAAGAGCCTACTAAAGACCGCGGTCGGTCGGACCGATGTCCTGGCCAACAGCTTCATGGACGATGCCGGTTTCCGGTATGAACGTCGCGGCCACCCACCAGCCTGGCGCGACACCTTTCAATATCTCCGCCGCCCTCGCACAGGCATCGTCATCGGCAAAGATGCCGAAGCAGGTCGCCCCGCTTCCCGACATGCGGACCAAGAGAGCGCCCGGCAAAGCGCGCATCGCAGCCAGCACCTCGGCAATGACAGGCTGCAACGCCACCGCGGGCGCCTCCAGATCGTTGCGGGTCGTATCCAGAAAACGCAGCAGATCGGCGGTGTCGCCGAAGCGGCCATGCGGCAACGCCATTCCCACGCCGCTGCGGTCCTTCAGGCTTGCGAACACATCCTTTGTCGGCACCCCCACCCCCGGATTGACCAGCAGCATGGGGATGCGGGGCATGGATTGCGGCTGGCGTAGAATCTCGCCGCGGCCCTCCATGAAGGAGGCGATGGAAAGGACGCAGACCGGAATGTCCGAACCCAGGCCGGCCGCGATCTCGCACAGCCCGCTCGCATCTTTTCCCGCGCCCCACACCTGATTGAGACCGCGCAGCGCCGCGGCCGCATCGGCCGAGCCGCCACCGATGCCGGAGGCCACTGGCAGGTTTTTGCTCAGCGCAAGTCTGGCGCCGGCCCCTCCAAGGGCGCGCGCGGCGCGCAACACCAGGTTGTCGTGTTCCCCCTCAAGGCCGCGGGCAAAAGGGCCATCGACCGTCAGAGAAAGTTGCGGCGCCGGCTCGACCGAAAGCACATCGCCCATTTCGGTGAAGACGGCCAGGCTCTGCAGCGGATGAAAACCATCCGCGCGGCGCTCGCCGACGTGAAGAAACAGATTGATCTTCGCAGAAGCGCGCTCTGAAACCACTTATGCCGGCTTTTCACTCAGGCCGCTCTTCAGCTTGCGCTCGATCGTCGCCTTGTCGCTCTCATTGTCGCTGAAGGTGATGGCGTGGTTCCACTGGAAGCGCGCGTCGATGCGCCGGCCCGACCGCCACAGGGCATCGCCCAGGTGATCATTGATGGTGGGATCGCCCGGCACCAGCAAGACCGCCGCCTCCAGGGTCTTGGCGGCATCGTCATAGCGGCCGAGTTGGTAATAGGCCCAGCCCACACTGTCTACGATATAACCGTCATAGGGACGCAAGGCGCGGGCCCTTTCCAACATGGTCAGGGCCTCGGGGATATTGCGGCCCCGATCCACCCAGCTATAGCCCAGATAGTTGAGCAGCTCGGGCTGTTCCGGCGACAGTTTCAGCGCCGTCTGGATGTCGGCTTCGGATTCATCCAGCTTCTTCAGCCGTTCCTTCGCCATGGCGCGGGCATAGTACATGGGCCAGTCGCGCCGCGTGGGTTTGCCGTTCACCTTTTCGGCATGGTCGTAAGCATCCACCGCCTCGGAGAATTTCTCGGCGGCGCGGTAACTGTCGCCCAAGGCCACCCAGGCTTCGCCATCGGTCGGCTGCGCGGCCACCAGTTTCTTGAGATCGGCAATGGCCGCATCCGTCTTGCCGCCGCGCTGCTCGTCCAGTGCCGCCTGGATCTGCGCCATGCGGAAATAAGGCGATGCCGGCTCGATCGCGTGATAGATGGCGATCGCCTCGTCATATTTCTGCAGGGACTCGAAGCGGTCGGCCAGCAGGATCTGCGCCAGGCCAAGATCGGAGCGCAGATAAAGCGCCATGCGCAGATAAAGGATGGAGACATCGGCGCTCTGGGCGTCGGTCAGCGAGGCGGCGATGCCGAACAGCGCCTCGGCGGCGCCATCGGCCGGGTTGCGGATCAGCGGCTCCGGCTTCTGGCCGGCGGCGATACGGGCCAGACCCGGGCGCACCACATTGGCAAGACCCGCTTCGTGGATATGGGCCTGATAGAGCTTGGCGGCTTCCGTGCCCCTGCCCTGACGCTCCAGGAAGCGGCCATAAGCTTCCAGCACACGCGGCGTGGAGGCTGCCGAAGCCAGCGCCTTCTTGTAGGCGGCGTCGGCCAGCGCGCTGTTGCCGGAATAATCCTCGATCAGGGCGGTATGGAAGACCGCCATGCTTTCGGCGCCCTTCTGGGAAGCCAGCGCAGCCAGATCCTTTTCCACGCCGGGACCATCATGCTGGGCCGCCGCCGCCCAGGCATCGAACAGCGACAAGGTCAGGACGGTGAAGGGCCCCTTGGCCGAAAGCGACAATTGCTTGCGCACATCGGCATAATCCTTGTGCTTGAAGCCGACCACCGCCAGCGCCAGGCGCGCGGCGCGGTCGTCCGGGGTCGCGGCCACCACGGCCTGGGCATATTTGCCGGCGGCCTCGAAATCGCCAAGCGTGGTGGAATAGAAGAAAGACAGCGCCAGCAGCGACGGATTGCCGGGATCGTTGCTCAGCGACTGGCCGTAATAATGTGCTGCCTGGGACAGATCATGCTCGCCGGCGGCAAAGCGCGCCGACAGATAGGTCGAGAAGGCCTGGGAGGTCTTGTCGCCTGTGGGGCGCGCCGCACTCTCCGGCTGCGCGGCACAACCCGCCATCAAGCAGGCGATCGGGACCAGGACGGTCAGGGGCAGGAAGCGGCGCATACTTCTCCTACATGTTCACATAGTTGGGGCCACCGCCGCCTTCCGGCGTAACCCAGGTGATGTTCTGCGACGGGTCCTTTATATCGCAGGTTTTACAATGTACGCAGTTCTGGGCATTGATCTGGAACTTAAGGTCAGCCCCCTCTTCGACGACTTCATACACCCCCGCCGGGCAGTAACGCTGCGCCGGTTCCGCATATTCGGGCAAATTCACCGAAATGGGAACCGCAGGATCGCGCAACACCAGATGGACCGGCTGGTCCTCCTCATGGTTGGTATTGGAGAGAAACACACTGGATAGCCGGTCAAAAGTAAGTTTTCCGTCAGGCTTTGGGTAAACAATCTTTTGAGCCTCGGCCGCCTTGTCCAGACAGGCAAAATCCGGCTTGCCATGGCTCAAGGTTCCAAACGGGGACAGGCCGAACAACTGGTTCATCCAGAGATCCAGGCCGATGAAAGGCAGCGCCAGCACAGACCCCAGCCGGGACCAGAGCGGCTTGGCGTTGCGCACTAGGCGAAGATCCTCCGCCACCCAGCTCCTGGCATAGGCTGTGTCATAGGCCTCAAGCGTGTCGTTCGCCCTTCCCGCCTTCAAGGCCCCCGCCACGGCTTCCGCGCCCAGCATGCCGGTCTTCATGGCGTTGTGGCTGCCCTTGATGCGCGGAAGGTTCACGAAGCCCGCGCTGCAGCCGACCAATGCGCCGCCGGGAAAGCTCAAGCGCGGTACCGACTGGGTGCCGCCCTCCGTGATGGCGCGCGCGCCATAGCCGATGCGCTTGGCCCCCGCCAGCATCCTGGCGATGGCCGGATGGGTCTTGGCGCGCTGGAATTCCAGAAAGGGATCGAGCCAGGGATTGCGATAATTGAGGTGAACGACAAAACCGATGGAGCAGAAATTCTCGCCCCAGTGATAGACGAACAATCCGCCGCCCGTATCATTGCTGAGCGGCCAGCCCATGCCATGCAGCACCAGGCCGCGTCTGTGCTGGCCAGGTGGCAGCTCCCACAATTCCTTCAGGCCGATGCCGAATTTCTGGGGCTCGCGTCCTTCATGCAGCTTGAAGATTGCGCCAAGCTGTTTTGACAGCGAGCCGCGCGCGCCTTCCGCGAACAGCGTGTATTTGCCACGCAGCTCCATGCCCGGCGTGTAGCTGTCCTTGTGATGGCCATCCTTGGCGACACCCAGATCGCCGGTGATAACACCCTTGACCACACCGTCTTCGATCAGAAGATCATGGGCCGGAAAACCCGGATAGATTTCCACACCCAGGGTTTCGGCTTGCTGGCCCAGCCATTTGCAGAAGTTGGAGAGGCTGATGATGTAGTTGCCCTTGTTGCTCATCAGCGGCGGAAAGATGATGTGCGGAAGGGTGATCGCGCCCGCCCTGGTGAAGAAACAGAAGCGGTCATCCGTCACTTCGGTGTCCAGCGGCGCCCCCTTGGTCTTCCAGTCCGGGATAAGCTCGTTCAGGGCACGCGGATCGAGCACAGCGCCGGAAAGAATGTGAGCCCCAATCTCCGAGCCTTTTTCCAGGATACAAACAGAGCCTTCCGGCAGCAGCTGCTTGAAGCGGATGGCGGCGGAAAGCCCCGCCGGCCCGCCGCCCACGATCACCAGGTCGTAGTCCATGCTTTCGCGCGCGGCCGCGGTGTTGTCCTGGGGGGCATCTTCCTGGGGATCGGGCATGGCTCGCCTTGTTGTCGGGTCCTTTTCTAACTGGCGGCGGAGCGGCCTGAAAGCCTAAGATCGCAATGAGATGAATGACACGCTCGCGACCCTGAACTGGCTGGTGGAAGCCGGCGCCGACGAGGCCATCGCCGACCACCCGGTGAACCGTTTGGTCACGGCCAAACAGGCACCGGCGCCCGCGGCGACGGCGCGACCGGCGCAACCAGCGCAGCCGGCTCAGTCGCGCCGTGCCCAACCCGCACCTTTGCCGCTGGAGGGCGATGCCATTGGTGGCGCCATGGCGGCCGCGGGCGCTGCAAACTCGCTCGCGGAACTTAAAGCGGCGATGGAGGCTTTCGAGGGCTGCGCCCTCAAGCGCACCGCCAACAACACCGTCTTTGCCGATGGCGTGGCCGAAGGCCGCGTGATGCTGATCGGCGAAGCGCCCGGCCGCGACGAGGACCGCATCGGCAAGCCGTTTGTCGGCCGCGCCGGGCAACTCCTGGACAAGATGCTGGCTTCGATCGGGCTCGACCGGCACAAGAACGCCTACATCACCAATGTCATCAACTGGCGCCCGCCGGACAATCGCGATCCTTCGCCGGAAGAAGCCGCTGCCTGCCTTCCCTTCCTGCGCCGGCATATCGAGCTGGCGCAACCGAAGGTGATCATTCTTCTGGGCGCCGTGGCAGCGCGCCATGTGGTCGGCGTTTCCGACGGCATCATGAAATTGCGCGGCCGCTGGATGGAGTATCGCGTCGGCGATCAGATGGTGCCGCTAATGCCCACGCTTCATCCCGCCTATCTGCTGCGCCAGCCCGCTCACAAGAAGCTGGCCTGGCGGGACCTGCAGTCGGTCCGTGACCGGATGGCGGTTCTTAACCTTCCGGAGACGCATTAACCGGAAGTCTCTTGTGGGAACCAGGACCGGGGAGTAACTAAGGCGGGCTGGTTCGAAGGGCTTAAAAACATTCGCGGTTTCATTAGCTTAAGGGCCGTTGTCCGAAATGGCATCGCCTGTGCGGGCCTGCTCCTTGCCGGCGCCGTCATGGCCGAGCCTGTCGCACCGCTCTCACCGCCTCCCGCGCCCGCTCCTGCCGCACCCATGCCCGCCGCTCCGCAAGTGCTCAGCCCCGGCGATGTCGCGCTCTACAAGCAGATCATGGCGGCGGAACGTGCCGGCGAGACCGGCAAGGCCAAGGCTCTGCTCGCCCAGGTCAGCGACACGTCTCTCACCGGCTATGCCGAGGCGCAGTATTTTCTTTCGCTCTCGCCCAGAAAGCAGTCCGCCAAGCCGCTGGTGGAATGGCTGGAGAAGTATCGCGACCTTGCCGTCGCCGACCGCATCTATCGCCTCGCCGTTTCCTATTCGACCAGAAAAGTCCGGCGGCATCACAAGACCATCACCATCGCGGTGGTGACCCATATCCCTGCGCCCAGTGGCGTGGGTACGCGCACCGGCGGCTATGAGGATCTGGAACTCCCGGAACCGGTGCCCTCGTCCGACACCGCCAAGCAGGTGATGCCGGCGATCCTGGCGGCCATTAAGGCGGGCCAGCCCGATCAGGCGCTGGCGCTGATGCAATCGGTGCAGGCCAGTTGTCCGAGCGCCGATGTGGCGGTGCTTGCCCATCGCATCGCGGCCTCCTATCGCGCGGAAAGCCGCGACGCCGACGCCTACAGACTTGCGACCTCGATTTCCGACCGGTCCGTACCACAGTTGATGTGGGATGCCGGCTTTGCCGCCTATCGCCTGGGCGACTGGGCCAACGCCAAAGTCCAGCTGGAAAAGCTGGCGGAGACACCCGAAGCGCAGAACAGCCTGCGGGCGCAGGGAGCGTTCTGGGCCGCGCGGGCGCATATGCAGTCCGGCGATCCACAGAAAGTCGTAACCCTGCTCAACTTCGCCGCCGAGAAAGAACCCAGCTTCTATGGCCTGGTCTCCGAGCGCATCCTGGGCATCGATACCCAGACCGGTTTTGCCGACGCCATCCTCAACCAGGCCGATTTCAACGACCTGATGGCCGCGCCCTCGGCGCGCCGTGCCGTGGCCCTGTGGCAGATCGGCGAAAATGAATTCGTGGGCCCGGAACTCAACCGCGCTTTCGTCAACAACAATGAGCGGCTGGATCCGGCCATGGCGGCGTTGGCGCGCGCTATCGGCGTGCCCAATGTCGAGCTGCGGGCCAGTGAGGCCAGCGCGGCGCGCGGCATCATGCTGACCGGCCTGTTCCCGGTGCCGCCTTACAATCCCGATGACGGCTACCGCCTGGATTCCTCGCTGGTGCTGGCCTTCGCCCGCATCGAGAGCCGGTTCCAGACCGGCGCCACCTCGCCCGTCGGCGCACGCGGCCTGATGCAGCTGATGCCGCATACCGCTTCACTGCTGGGCGTCAGTGATCCAGACACGCTTTACACACCTTCGACCTCGCTAGCGGTGGGTCAGCGCTATATCGAGCAGCTGCTCGACCGGCTGGACGGCAATCTGCTGGAACTGGGCGGCGCCTATAATGCCGGGCCGCAGGCTGTGGGCCGCTGGCGCACCACCAAGGCAGGCGGCGACGATCCATTGCTGTTCCTGGAGAGCATTCCGGTGGCGGAGACCCGCTCCTATGTGCGGCGGCTGATGCTCTATCACTGGCTCTATCGCCGCCGCTTCGGTCAGGATGCACACAGCCTGGACGAGATCTCCGCGGGCCAATGGCCAATCTATCATCCGCCCCATCGCGTGACCGCGGTCGGCGGCGGTGCGTCCAGCGCCTATGGCCTGAAGATCAACGCCAAGCCGTAGTTATAGGTTGGCCAGCAGCCGCGACGGCACACGCAGCGTGTGCAGCAGCGTGAGGGCAAATCCGCGCAGCATGCTTTGCCGGGGTCGCGCGACATTGACGGCGCGGGCGCGCAGGGAAATCAGCCGGCGGCGGCCGATGCGGCGCACCAGGTCGGCATCTTCCATGTCGGACAGGGCGCGATAGCCGCCCAGCTTCTGATAGAGCCGCTTGGGGATCAGAAGACCCTGATCGCCGTACGGCAGGGCCATCACCGCCGCGCGCAGATTGGCGAGGGCCTCGGCACGGCGGGCCTCGCCGCCGAAATCGTCCAGCGCGAAGCGGAACACCGCGGCGCGTGGCCGCTCCATCACGGCCTGGGACAGAAAGGATTCCGCTTCCACATCCCAGCCGGTCTCCAAAGCCGTCTCGGGCCGCAGAAATAGCAGCCAGTCGCTTTTCGCGGTGCGTGCACCATCGGCCATCTGCACGCCACGGTTGGCCCGGCAATGAACGATATGAGCGCCAGCCGCGTCCGCGATTGCCAGGGTGGCGTCGCTGGAGCCGCCATCGGCAACAATCACCTCGCGCACCACGCCGCGGACGGCGGCCGGAATCAGGCCGTCGAAACAGCGCGGCAGCAGATGCTCGGCATTGAGCGTCGGGATGATGACAGAAACCATACCATCATCATGACGCATATGTGGCGCCGATCAAAAGATAATCCCGTCGCAGCGTGAAGTGCGATCCGCGGCGCTTTGGCGCTGCGCGTTAAGCGCCTGTAATTTCAGTGCCCATTTTTCCGCGCCCTATTTTTTTGGCGTCAATTTCATCAGCCTGGCGCCAGGGCCGTCGCTCAGCACATAGACCGCGCCATCCGGCCCCACGCGCACATCACGGATGCGCAAATGCATGTCGGCCAGCAGCGGCTCTTCCGCCTTCACCTTGTGGCCGTCCAGCTCCAGCCGGTAAAGCGCGATACCGCGCAGGCCACCGACGAAGACGCTGTTCTTCCATTGCGGGAAGAGATTGCCCTTGTAGAAGGCAAGGCCGGACGGGGCGATCACCGGGTCCCAGTAATAGACCGGTTGCTCCATGCCAGCCTTGGCGACCAGGCCGTCGCCGATGGTCTCGCCGGGATAGTCGATGCCATGCACGATCACCGGCCAGCCATAATTACGACCCGCCAGGATCACGTTGAGCTCGTCGCCGCCGCGCGGACCGTCCTCCACTTCCCAGAGCTGGCCCTTGTTGTCGAAGGCGATGCCCTCCTCGCTGCGGTGACCGATGGAATAGATCTCCGGCAGCGCGCCGGGTCTGCCGGTGAACGGTCCATTGGCCGCGGCCGAACCATCGGGATTGATATGGATCATCTTGCCGAGCGCGGTGTCGAGGCGCTGCGCCACCAGCCAGGGCGGTGACTTGGAGCGATCGCCGATGATGGCGAAGATGGTGCCATCCCTGGCCACCGCAAGCCGCCCGCCCTCATTGGCCATCTGCACATGCTTGTCCAGCGCCGGCGCGACGCGATAGATCACCTTCACATCTTTCAGGGCGGCGCCCTTCTCGTCCAGGGTGGCGCTGGCGATGACGATGTTGCTCTTGTCGCCCACTTCTTCCGAATAGGAGAAGAAGATGCGGTGATTGGCGGCGAACTTGTTGTCCAGCACCACGTCCAGAAGCCCGACCTGGCCCAGATAGAAGACCTTGGGCACATTGGCGACTTGTGTCTTCTTGCCCGTCTTGTCCACGATCAGAAGCGTGCCGGGTTTTTCGGTGATCAGCATCCTGTCGTCGGGCAGGAAGGCCACCGCCCAGGGCGAATTCAGCCCGTCCACGACGGTTGTCACGGTGTAATCGACGCTGTGGTGATAGGGCGCATGCGACTGGCCGGGGAAGACGTCGTGATCGTCCTTCTTCTCCCCGGGGCGGGTATCCACCGGCTTGCCCTCGATCATCTGCAGCGGCGGCTTGTCGGTGGAATTGTTGCCTTTCATTAATGGAATGCCGTTGGGCGTACCGGTCAGCGGCATCTCCGACAACGACCGGTGCAGCGAGGCGTCGATGGCTTCTTGGGTATATTGCGGCTCCTTGGCGACGTCCTGCGCCAATGCCGCCAGAGGCGCCAACGCCATAAGCGCCGCGCCCATCATCATCTGCATTTTCATGGCAAAGTTCCCTGCTATTTCAGCGGCACCGCATAGGCCTTGAACGGCGCCGGATCCTTGCCCTTCAACGCCGGATCGCGCTGATAGTTCAGCTTGGCTTCCAGCACATAAGCGGTATCGCCAACCACCGTGACAGCGGCGGGGAGCATGTAATGGTCCTTGATGACCTTGATGGTGGCGGTATCGCCATTCACCGTGACTTCATCCAGCCGGCCATCGCCGTCCTGGCCGCGGCCTTCGATCATCAAAATCCTGCCAGCGTTGGAAAGACGCATGCCGTCGGGCTGGTAGATGTCCATCGAGGTCTTCAGGTTCACCCCCTTGCCGGCGGTGCCGTCGGGATTGACCGGAATGCGGATGACGTGATTGCCGTTATAGGTGTTGGTGTAAAGCGCGCCGCCCTGCCACACCAATCCATCCAGCGACTGATCGTTCGGATCGTTGACGTACCAGACGCTCAAGGTGTCGCTGCCGGCGGCCAGCTTCAGCACCCGGCCTCTCCTGGTATCGGTGACATAGGCATCGCGGCCCTTCATCGCGATGTCGTTGCAGATACCACCGCGGGGAAAGGGATAGGTCTTTTTCGCTATGCCGGTCTTGAGCGAGAAGCTTTTGAGAGAGGCGGCCTTGCCGGCATTGTCGCAAACCCACAACGTGTCGGAGGGGCTGTCTGCCAGGACGCCCAGCACCATTCCGAAACGGCCCGTATCCTTGCTGATGAAGAGCTTGGCGTTCTTTTCACCCGGCATGGCGCGATAGACCGCACCCAGGTTGAGGCTGCCGATATAGACGGTGCCGTTCGCGGTGGAAGTTATGCTTTCCGGGAAGGCCATCGGTACGTCGAGGGTGATATCCCCGGCCGCAAGAGCCGGCGTGGCAAGAGCGGCAAGCATCAAGGCGCTGGCGAACAGTCTCATCGAAATTCTCCCCTTATATATCGCGATATATCGCGCTTTCGCGGCGGTTTTAACACGGTCGGCCAATTGGCATAAATCAGCCCGCTATCAGAGCGGAATGGCCTTGAGCTGTTTCTCGCAAACAGCAGCAGCGCCCGTCTGCACATCCAGGATCTGTGGGTCCGGCGTAATGCCGAGATCCTTGGCCTGAACATCGAGCATGGCCCGGGCAACCGCCAGGGTGATGTCATGCTCGGCCTTCAGCTTGTTCAGCGCCGCAAGCAGGGCGTAACTGATTTCCGGCGTCGGCGCTTCGATCGCGCGTCCGCCCATGACCTCGCCATAGTGATCCAGCATGGTGAATTGAAGATCGCGCTCGGTTTGGACCCGGCGGAAGGCGATGGCATAGGCTGCCAGTTTATCGCGCGAGATATGATCGGGAATCTCGCTGCCGATGGCGGCCGTCCAGCTTTCCGCCACCCAGGGATGGGGCCCGAAGGGCGGGTTCATCGCGGCCAGGGCGCGGAATCTATCCTGGCGATGGTCGCGGATCGCCACTTCCATACGATCGAAATATTTGGTGGCGCAGTCTCTCAGTGCCACTTGTCCGGCGGCATAGGCCAGGTCGTTGCTCAACTCCTGGCCCATGGCGGCCTCAGCGTCGGCGACCTTGTTGCTCCAGTGGATGGCGTCCACTGCCTGCTCGGCGCCCAGCGCGATCAACACGCCAATGACGATGACGCCGATCTCGCTCAGCAATTCCTTCCAGGAATGAACCGACTTGGCATGGACTTCCATGACCGCCCCCACAATCCGCCCGCATTGAGGCTAGTCGGATTTGCGCCGGCCAGGGAACCTGGCATTTTGTACTTGATTTGTTCTTATATGGGCGTATCGTCCTGCCATATGACTATAGTCCTTAACACCACCATCCGCCCCGAGGTCCTGCGTGGCCGCGGCGCCGTCTCCAATGCGGTGGGCCGCTACGAGCGGCACACAAGGGTGCTGCTGGATGACGGCTGGGACGATGGCTGGCGCAGCGAGGACGGCGCGGCGCCCCCGATCCGCACCGAGGTGATCCAGGACTCCACCCGCAGCATCATCGCCCGCAACAAATCGCCGGACATTTCCTTCGACCAGTCCATCAATCCCTATCGGGGCTGCGAGCATGGCTGCATCTAGTGCTTCGCCCGGCCCACCCACGCCTATCTCGGCATGTCGCCGGGCGTGGATTTCGAAAGCCGGCTGTTCGCCAAGCCCAATGCCGCCGAGCTGCTGGCCAAGGAGCTGAGCGCGCCCGGCTATGTGCCGCGCGTGATCGCCATGGGCACCAACACCGATCCCTATCAGCCGCTGGAAAAGAAGATGCGCATCACGCGCAGCATCCTGGAAGTGCTGCGCGACTTTCGCCATCCGGTGGCCATCGTCACC
>CAYQZM010000099.1:0-7335 GCA_964421935.1 uncultured Rhizobium sp.
AAATTCATGAATTCATGGGTGCCGAAGCTGTTGTCGTCCGTCACCCCGCCCCAATGGACATTGATGCGCACCGGGCGCTTGGCGCGCGGGCCGATGCCATCGCGCCAGTTATAGAGATCGGCAAAGCAGCCGCCCGGCCAGCGCACCACCGGGACATGGATCCGGCGCAGCGCCTCCACCACATCCTTGCGATAGCCATGGATGTTGGGGATCTTGCTGTTTTCCCCAACCCAGATGCCTTCATAGATGCCCCGGCCCAGATGCTCGGCAAACTGGCCAAAGATATGGCGATCGATCACGGCCCCGGGCTTGGTTGTGTCTATGGTGACGTTGGCCACGGCGGTCTGGGCCTCGGCAGGCATAGCCAGTCCCACCGCCAGCGCGGCACCCAGCATGATTTTGAACATGAAATCCCCTCTTTCGACGCGCATGTTAGCGCGGCTGTGAGGGATCGCCAGTACCGGGAGAGGTCTTCAAACCGTCGGAGTCCGACAGGAGCAGCGACCAGTCTTCCTTGCTGAGGCCGGACGGACCGCGACGGCGCAGCCGTTCACGAGCGCTCCACAACCGCAACGGATCGCCGACGGGGGGCGCCCCATTCAACAGGGCCAGATGCAATTCGCGCACGGCGGGATCTTCAAGCACCAGGCGCTGCGGCTCGGCGGATGTTTCTTTGTGCGCTTCGGCCAGCGCGTGGGCGCGACTGAGAACCTTGGAGCCCCAGGTCTCGCTAGGCACCAGGAAAAAACGGTCCTCGCGTGCCAGCCGGCCCAGCAGCGGACTGCTCGACAGCACCACCAGCGGAATGGATACCAGAAGGCCGGCCAGCAGCAGGGCGAACCAGCCGAAATCCACCGGCACATAGTTGTAAATCAGGTATCCGGCGGCGACACCGATCAGGGTATGTGGCGCGAACTTGGCGGCGACCAGGCCCAGCGGCAAGGCACGATCGGTGCGGGTCTGGGCATTCCAGCCGGTCGCCATGCCCAGGATGATGCTCACCACATACCAGCTGTGCTGCAGCATCACGATGGGCGCCATCAGGGTGGAAAATATCGCCTCGGCCAGCGCGCTCTTGATCACCGCCGCCGTGCCGCCATGGGCGCGGGTAGCCTGGACATCTTCCAGCAGGGTGAGGATGGCGAGCAGCTTGGGGCCGAAAAGCAGCACCATGGTCGCTACCACCAGCACACTCAATTGGGCGGCATAGGAGGCCATCAGCGGCAGGACCGGCTCCAGGCCGGGCCGCGGCGCCGGGGTGCCGAAGCTCATCATTTCCATGATGGAGACCACAAGCAGCAGCAGCCAGAGCGGTGAGGACAGATAGCTCATGATCCCCATGGCCAGATGCAGGCGGCTGGGAAGCGTCAGGCCCTTGGCGAACACCACGCGCAGATGCTGGAGGTTGCCCTGACACCAGCGGCGGTCGCGGATCAGATAGTCCATCAGGGTGGGCGGCGGCTCCTCGAACGAACCGCCGATATCGGGCGCCATCCACACTTCCCAGCCGGCGCGGCGCAAAAGCGCCGCCTCGACAAAGTCGTGACTCATGATCTCGCCGCCAAAGGGCGGGCGGCCTGGCAGCTTGGGCAGGCCGCAATGCTGCATGAAGGCATGCACACGGATGATGGCGTTGTGACCCCAGTAATTGCCATCCGGGCCCTGAAGATAGGCCAGGCCCGCGGAATAGAGCGGCCCATAGGCGCTGGAGGCAAATTGCTGGATGCGCGCGAACAGCGAACCCCGGCCCACCAGCTGGGGCGGCGCCTGGATCAGCGCCACCTTGGGATTGGCGTCCATCAGCCCGACCAGCTGGCTCAACGTGTTGCCGGTCATCAGGCTGTCGGCATCCAGGATCACCATATAGTCGTAGAGCTGGCCCCAATTCTCGCAGAAGTCCTGGATATTGCCCGACTTTCGCCCCGTATTGCGGGCACGGTGCCGGTAATAGATATGGGCATCAATGCCCATCTCGCTGCTAAGCGCCTGCCATTCCATCTCCTCGGCGACCCAATTGGCCGGATTGGTGCTGTCGCTGAGGATATAGAAATCGAAATCCGGACCGGCCGATTCCCGGATGGCGCGCACCCCCGAAAAGACGCCGGCCACGTCTTCGTTGTAAATCGGCATCAGGATGGCGGTGCGCGCAGCCGAAATCTCCGCCGCGGGCTTCAGTGGCAGAAGATTGTTTTTGTTGAGACGGGCGAAGGCGCCGAACGCCACCATCCAGAAGGACGATGCAATCCAGCCAAAGAGAATGGCGAAAAGGACCATGATGATCCATTCGCGCGGGGTAAAGCCGTCGATCTGAAACACCCCGGCCATCCGGGTGACGGCGGCGACGGTCGAGGCCAGAACGATAAAGAGATAAAGCCAGCGCCGGGGCGCGATGTCAGGCACGGCGGCGGTCGATCAGAGCCGGCTGGCGCTGGATCGGTGTGGCCGGCATCAGGGCCGCGAAAAGGCTCTGGAGCATGGCGCCAGGCGTCATGGGCGTGAGATTTTGTGGAACCATGGGCCGGCGGCACGGCAAAGGGGTGCCGATACGGGCCGGAGCGGCCACAAGCGGAATCTCGAACGCGCGTGCCTCAGAATCCATTTTTGATCATCTTTTTGGTGGCTGAAGTACTCATTGGCGGGATGTGTAGAGAACGCGGACAATACGGCGAAAAAATGGATCGGCTGGTGCATTTCCGCGGCCTTGTTGAGCAAAGCTGATGGCTGCCATAACTTCTCCAGAATTGCCGCTTCGAGTGGCGCCCCACCCCATGCCTGTATTCAACCGATGCTAACGACCGATCGCCGCCTGCTGCTGGCAGGCCTTTCCGCATGCCTGTTGCCACTGGATGCTGTCTGCGCTTTTGGCGCACCCGCCGGTGTAAGGCTGGGCCCCACCCGCCCCTTCAGCTTTGGCGGGCTTGTGGAACTGGCCAAAAAGAATGCCGGCAAGCCCTATAAGCCCCCGGCGCCTGGCCCCGCCCAGATCATCCATGGCATCGATTTCGACGCCGTTCAGAAAATAAAGTTCCGTCCGGACCATATGCTCTGGGCCGGCCAGACCTATCCGGCCGCCTTCTTTCACCTGAGCCGCTATTCCAACCAGCCGGTCGTGCTGCATGTGGTGGAAAAAGGCCAGCAGCGGGACATCCTTTATGGCCCGGATTATTTCGATTATGCCGGCACGGGCCTGGACCCGGCTGCCCTGGCCAATCTGGGCTTTGCCGGCTTCCGGATCCTGGAAGCCAAGCCCAAGGTGGGCGACTGGCTGGCTTTCCAGGGCGCCAGCTATTTTCGCTCCAGCGGCCAAGACACACAGTACGGCATCTCCGCCCGTGGCATTGCCATCAATACTGCAGGCCCCACCGCCGAAGAGTTCCCCCGCTTTTCCGAATTCTGGCTCGAGGAGAACGGCCCGATCGTCACGGTCTATGCCCTGCTGGATGGGCCTTCCATCACCGGTGCTTACAAAATCGACGCCGTAAAAAACGCAGACAGCACCGTGTTGATGACCGTGCATTGCGATCTGTTCTGCCGCGCAGGCATCGCCCGCCTGGGCGTGGCGCCACTGACCAGCATGTACTGGTACGGCGAGAATGAGCGGCGCAAGGCGGCGGACTGGCGGCCGGAAATTCATGATAGCGACGGACTGGCGCTATGGACCGGCAAGGGTGAGCGCATCTGGCGGCCCTTGATCAATCCGCCACGCGTTCAGACCAATGCCTTCATGGATATTGCGCCCAGGGGTTTCGGCCTGATGCAACGCGACCGCGACTTTGCCGACTATCAGGATGACAGCGCCTATTACAACAAGCGGCCCAGCCTGTGGGTGGAGCCCAGGGGCGACTGGGGCGCGGGCGCGGTGGAGTTGATGGAAATCCCCACCGAAGATGAGACCCAGGATAATATCGTGGCCTATTGGCGGCCCGCCCGTCAGATCGGCAAGGGCGACCGTCTTTCCTTCGATTACCGCCTCTACTGGCAGAACAGCGAACCGGCCTGGCCCAAGGAGATCGCCAAAGTGGTGGCCACGCGGCTGGGACGCGGCGGCATTCCCGGCGCCAACCCCTGGCCCCGCGACAAGCAGAAATTCGTGATCGATTTCAGCGGCGGACAGATCAGTTCAATGCCGGTGCGCTTCGATATCGCCCCGGTGGTCACCGCGTCGCGCGGCAAGATCGACAACGCCCATGTGCTGAAAGTGACCGGTACGGACCGCTGGCGCGCGTCTTTCGACCTGCAGCTCGAGGGCAACCAGCCGGTGGATCTGCGCATGTATCTGCGCCTGGGCGACAAGACACTCAGCGAGACCTGGCTCTACCAGTATTTCCCCAGCTGACGGTCAGCGCCCGCCGGGGAGCATGTTCGTAAGAGTATGAAACGACAGTGAGTTCTGGTCCACTCCTGGCGGGATCACATCGCCCGTGGCCCAGGAGAAGAACAACAACACCGTGTGATTGGTATTGTGCGCAAAGCCGTAGCGTGGGTCGGTGGTGGCGAGAAGCTGGCCGGTCTTGGCGTCGTAGCCGGTAGCGACGAACTTGGCGACGCCCTTTTCCTCCGCCTGCTTGAACAGGGCGATCTCGGGCACTGTGACGGAATTGCCGGCCGGATAATAAGGCACCGTCAGCTGCGGTATGCCGATCAACAGGGACTTCTGATCGGTGGAGAGCGCTCCCGAGGACACCTGCACGATCGCTTCGGCCTTGGTGCGATCATCCACCACCATCAGGCCGTTCTTCAGCATCTGGGCGCGGATGGAAGCGATGGCATAACCCTGGTCATAGCCCTGGAAATATTGGCTATCGACAAAGATGCGGGTGCCTTTGGGGATTCCCAGCGAAAGCTGGGCCGCGGCCCGGTCGGCGGCGGCCGATATCAAAAGTTGTTCGCTGGCCGTGCGCAGGGGCGCGGTAGAGCGGGCGGTGGTGCAACCGGCCAGCAGCGCCGCACACAAAAGAGCGGTGGGAATCAGGTTCACTTTGGACATGGGTCTTGTCGTTTAGCGTAGAGCCACCCCGCGGCAAACCCTATTTATCCTTCAAAATATTGCAATGATGACAGGGCTTTATGACAAGGCCGTTATGGTGAACCCCGTCTAAAAACAAACCCCGCTGGCTATCTGCCCGCGGGGCTTGCTTATTTTTTGTCCGACATCAGGCCGGACTCTCGATATGGGCTTTCACCCATTGTTCCGTTTCGATTGTAGGCGGAGGTCCGGGTCTTTAGTCCGGACCTTGGCTCCGCGTCAGGCGAAGCCCGGTCTGCTTTCCGGTGGAGTTTCTTCCATGTCTCAGGACCCTCCTGCTAACGGGTTTCGCCCGCCGGGAAAAAGAATTGGCCTCTCGCGCGACACTCCGGCGCCCTGAAATCCGGTCTCCACCGGATCGATCGCAGTTGAATTACCGCGCAGGAGGCGCTCCAGGAAGTAACTGCGGCTGTCGCAATTCTTTCTCTCGGCATGAAAAGCGTGCGCCTCAAACGGCGCAGCGTCAACCTGAAACCGCGGCGGAAATACTTTGTGAAGTGCGTAAAGATCGCGGAACCTCGTGGAGCGTATTTGACACTCGCTACCCTGTCTGGCGGCCGATTCCCATTTCCACGGAAAGCCTTATCAAATCGGCAGTGCGTCCCACGCCGAGTTTGGCTTTGATCTGGGTCGCAGCATTGGCGACGGTCTTGTAACCCAGGCCCAGATGCGCGGCGATCTCGCTGAAGCTGCGTCCTTCTCCCAACAGCCGCAGGATCTCCAGATCGCGCTCGCTGAGCTGCTGGTGCTGTTCCGCGGGCAGCGCCAGCAGCGCCTGGGCAATTTCGCCTTCGACATAGGTCAGGCCCACTGCGATGCGCGACATCGCCAGGCGCAATTCTTCCGGCGCGGCGTTCTTGCTGACATAGCCGCGCGCGCCGATCTGCAAGGCCTTGGCGGCATAGACCGGCTCGCCATGCATGGAGAAAACCAGGATGCGCGCCGCACTGTCCGTCTCGAGGAGTTGGCGCAACAATTCCAGACCGCTGACGCCGGGCATGTTGAGATCCAGGATGGTAAGCTGCGGCCGCTCGGCCCTTTGCAGGGCCAGCGCGCCTTCACCGCTCTCAGCCTCCAATACCGTCGCGCCGGTATCAGCACAAAGCTGTTTGAGGCCCGCGCGGATCAAGGCATGGTCGTCAATGATCAAAATCTTCATGCGACCGGCTCACGCACACGCGGGATCTCCGCCGACAGCAGCGTTCCGCCACCGGCGCGCGCGGCCAGGTTCAGAGAGCCGCCAAGGGCCGCCAGCCGCTCGCGCATGCCTTTGAGGCCAAGACCGCCGCTGCCCATCGCGGAAAGTCCCACTCCGTCGTCTTCCACTGTCACCTGGATGATACCCTGGGCCGTATTGATCCTGATCATGACATGGCGGGCGCCACCATGGCGCGCGGCGTTGGTAAGCCCTTCCTGCACCAGCCGGTAGATCACTGCATCGATTTCAGTGCCGAAGTCTTCGGCGCCCACCTCCAGCGCGATAGCGATGCGGCCATGATGGCGCTGCCAGAAGATGCTGAGATTGGCGATGGCGGTCTTCAGCCCTATCTCCGCCAGCCCGTCCGGGCGAAGCTGTTTCAGGATGTCGCGCACATGGCTCTGAATGCGGCTGACGGTTTCGCCGAGGGCCTGCGCACGCGCCGCGATTTCCCCTTGCCCGGCCTTGCGCGCCTCGCTCTCGATGGCTTCGGCATCAAGCCGCATGGCAAACAAAAAGGGCCCCATTTCGTCGTGCAGATCGCGCGCCAGTTCGGCCCGCTCCTCTTCCTGAATGGCCAGCATCTGGCCGGTCAGCCTGCGATTGGCGTCTTCGAGAACTTTCAGCCGACTGATCATGCGGTTGAAGCCGTCCGCCAGCGCGGCGATTTCCCGCGGCCCCCTGGTCGCGACATGGGCGGCGTAATCCCCGCCGCCCAGCGCTTCGAAGCCTGCGCCCAGCCTGGCGATGGGCCCAGCAATGCTGCGCGCCACCGCCAGATGCAGCAGCCCCAGCACCAGCAGGCTGAACAGCCCCAGGATGGCCGCGCCGTCACGGAACTGCACCCACGCCTCGCCAATCTCATTGTGGGCGTCGGTGCTGACGCGCAGAATCCGACCATTCAGTCGCGCGGCCGTGTCGATCCGCTCCCGCACCGGAATTTCCAGCAGGCGCTGATACCAGCCCGGTACCGGATCGGGCGTGGCGACGTGCGAGGCCGTGCGAACGCGGGTCCCTTCGATCAACGCCACCCGCACATGGCGATTGTCGTCGAAGCTGTGCACCAGCCGCGCGAGATAAGCGTCCTCGCCCTCGCGCGGCAGCGACAACA
>CAYQZM010000100.1:0-2832 GCA_964421935.1 uncultured Rhizobium sp.
CGGCATCATCAACCATGCCAAGGCGCTCAACGCCTTCACCAACCCGCTGACCAACAGCTACAAGCGCCTGATCCCCGGGTTCGAGGCGCCGGTGCTGCTGGCCTATTCCTCGCGCAACCGTTCGGCCTCCTGCCGCATTCCCTTCTCGCCCTCGCCCAAGGGCAAGCGCGTCGAGGTGCGCTTCCCCGATCCCGGCGCCAACCCCTATCTGGCCTATGCCGCCATGCTGATGGCAGGTCTGGACGGCATCGAGAACAAGATCCATCCGGGCGGCCCGATGGACAAGGACCTCTATGCCCTGCCGCCGGAAGAGCTGGCGAAGGTGCCGCAGGTCTGCGGCAGCTTGCGCGAGGCGCTGGACAGCCTGAGGGGCGATCACGAGTTCCTGAAGAAGGGCAACGTGTTCAGCCAGGACTTCATCGACAGCTATATCGAGCTCAAGATGGAAGAAGTGTATGCCTTCGAGCACACGCCTCATCCGGTCGAGTTCAAGATGTACTATTCGGTCTGATCGGAAGATCGGATTGCAGACAAAAGGCCGGGCCCAACGCCCGGCCTTTTTCTTTGCGCGTAGCTAAGCCGAAGCGGCCATTAACAACTAGGCAACCTGCGCGGTCTCGCTGACCGGCTCGGCCGGCAATGTCACGAACACCGAGCAGCCCCGGCCATATTCGCTTTCCACCCAGGCGCGGCCGCCATGCAGCTGCGCCAGCCCCCGCACCAGCGCCAGGCCAAGGCCGGTGCCGCCGGTCTGGCGGTCGAAGCGATTGTCCACCTGGTTGAAGGGCTGGAAGATATTGTCCAGCTTGTCGCGCGGAATGCCCGGGCCATTGTCGCGCACGGCGATCTGGAAATCCCCATTGGTGGCGCGGCCGCCCACCACCTCGATGCGCCCGCCCAGGGGTGTGAACTTGACCGCATTGGATACCAGGTTGATCAGGATCTGCTTGATGGCGCGCTCGTCGCCATAAAGCGGCGGCGCCCCCGGTTCCACCACGATCTCCAGCGCCTGGTTCTTCTCGCGGGCCTTGGTGCCGACCAGCTTGAGCGCGATATCGAATGTGCGCGCGGCATCCAGCACCTTGCAGGCGATATCCATGCGGCCCGCCTCGATCTTGGCCACGTCCAGAAGATCATTGATCAGCGAGAGCAGATGGGCGCCGGAGGCGTGAATGTCGCCGGCATAGTCGCGGTAGCGTTCCGACCCCACAGGGCCGAAACATTCCTGGGCGATGATCTCGGAGAAACCCAGAATGGCGTTCAGTGGCGTGCGCAGCTCATGGCTCATATTGGCCAGGAAGGCGGTCTTGGAGGCGTTGGCCGCTTCCGCCTCGAAGCGCTTCTTCAATGCCTCATCGCGGGTCTCCTCCAGCTCGCGCGCCAGATCCTCGACCTTGAAGCGCAGCCGTGCATCCTCGCCCATGCGCAGCACCAGCGGCCGGCCGGTGAACCACATCTGAAAGGCGACGAACGGCGCGATCACGCCGACCACGATATCGGCCAGAGAATCGCCCAGCAGGAACCGTCCGGAGGTCATCAAAGACAGCGGCAGCAGATTGGCGACATACATCTTCATGTTGCTGCCGCGCGCCGCCACCAGGCCCGCGATCACCGCCATCACCGAAGCGGCCAGGAACATGTGATTGAGCGCATTGTCCGGTTCCCAACACAGCCAGGGCATCAGGCCCCAGGCCAGGCTGCCGAAAGCCTGGATCATCACAAAGCATTGCAGCCAGGAATCCACATCGCTTTCGCTCTCGTCGTAATACTGGTAAGCGGTCGCCATCAGGGCGCTCGCCCCCATCGCCGCGGTCACGGCCAGCGGCAAAAAGACGGTGTGGGCGAAACTGACATGGCCGAAGAAGCCCGTGGAGCAGAGAATGGCGCAGGCCAGCGCCCAGACCGGCGAGGTGATGCGCGTGTTGCGGGCGGCGGTGGCGGCCAGCGTAAGCTGCGCCTTCAGGACGCGCGGCTCGCTCTCCTGCCCCTCGGTGATGAATCGCAAAATGGACACGCCCGGAAACCCGACCTTGCTTTGAGAGGCATTATCGCCTCCGGGCTCTTAATAATTACTGAGGTGTTCGCCGTACCCGGATGCACGATTTGGCTCGCTTTTCCTGGTTGAGGAAAAGTAAAAAAGACAATCGAGGCCCGATTCGGCTTGAATTTCCGCTGTCACGTTCACTAAACACGCGCGCATCCGCCCATGGCAAAAACCGATCCCGATCTGTTCGAAACACCCTCTTCCGGTTCCAAAAGCTATACCGCCAAGGACATCGAGGTGCTGGAGGGGCTGGAGCCGGTGCGTCGCCGCCCCGGCATGTATATCGGCGGCACCGACGCCAACGCGCTGCATCACCTGGCGGCCGAGATCATCGACAACTCCATGGACGAGGCCGTGGCCGGCCATGCCACGCGCATCGAGTTGGAGCTGAAGCCCGGCAATGTGCTGGTGGTGCGCGACAATGGCCGCGGCATTCCTATCGACCCGCATCCCAAATTCAAGAACAAGTCGGCGCTGGAAGTGATCATGACCACCTTGCATGCCGGGGGAAAATTCGACGGCAAGGCCTATGACACCTCGGGCGGCCTGCACGGCGTGGGCGCGTCCGTCGTCAATGCCCTGTCGGAGTGGATGGAAGTGGACGTGGCGCGCGACAAGCACGCCTGGAAGCTGCGCTTCGAGCGCGGCCACACCGTCGGCAAGCTGAAGGACCTGGGCGCGGTCAACCGGCGCGGCACCATCACCAGTTTCCTGCCCGATACCAAGATCTTCGGCGATCACCAATTCTCGCCGGCGCGGCTGCACCGCATGGCCAAGTCCAAGGCCTA
>CAYQZM010000101.1:0-6336 GCA_964421935.1 uncultured Rhizobium sp.
GCCACCCATTCGGTGCAGCAGCCGGGCGGGCAGGGTGACCGCTCCGGCGGCGACCGCACCATGGTGCCCTATCTGGCGCGCGCCGCGGTGGCGGCAGGGGTAGCAGCGGTCTTCATGGAAGTGCACCAGGACCCCGATCATGCCCCCAGCGACGGGCCCAACATGGTCCGGCTGAAGGATTTCCCGGCGCTGTTGGCGCAATTGGTCGAGATCGACGCGATTGTAAAAAAATAATCCTCACCCTGGTCGCACTACGCTGCCGCTAGCGACTGTCGAAGGGTGAGGATCGTCGGCCTCATGCTTCGACAGGCTCAGCTTGAGGAGCCGTGCTAACTGTTCACCATCCAAGCCTGCACGATCCCGATGATCGCCAGCACGATCAGGATCAGGCTGGGAAATATCGTCAGGAAAAAGCCGGGAAAGCGCGCGCGAGGGTCCTTGCTATAACCCACCGCATAGATGATGCGGCCCAGACACCAGACCAGCCCGATCGCCGGCGGCGCCCAACCCTGGAAGTAAAGCGCCGCCAGCCACAGCGCCGGCAGGAAGATCACGATCTGCTCGACCGTGTTGCCGTGGATGCGCAAGGCGCGCTCCAGCTCGGGGGCGCACATCATCGCCGGCGGGAAGATGTTCACCTTGCGGCGGGTGCGGGCGACGCGAATGGCGAAGGCCAGCAGGATCAGGACCGCCAGGACGGTGACGGCGGCGGTGAGCAGGATGGCAGGCGCGGCCAGCGTCATGACGATTCCCCAGCAAGATCGGCCATTACTCTAACGCACACGGCCGTCTATTGCAGGCCACTGTTCTGCTGGGTCATGCGGTTCGCCAGCCGGGCTTCGATGCGCGTCTTCCGGTCCTGCGGCAGGCCATCCCATTTCTTCTGCAGGTCGGTCTTCAGCTTGGCCCGATCGGTCTCGGACATGGACGCCAGCTTCTGGCGTTCCTGTTGCCGCCAGGCCTGGCGCTGTTCCTGTGTCATGCCGCGCACGCCCTGTTCTTGCAGAAACATCACCCGCTGTTCCGGGCTGAGGAAGCCCAGCAGGCCCGAGCCGCGACCCTGGCCCATATAGTTGCCATTGGTATCGCCTGGCGGAGCAGCCCGGGCGGGGGATTGGGGCTGAGGCCGGGTCTGCGCCAGGGCGGGGGCAGCGGCCAGAACCGTCATCAGGCCGATGCACAAATGCAGCTTGTTCATCACAAATCTCCCGGCATGTTCCGTTTGGAAACGTCCGAAACCCCGGTTCGGACCGGCTTTCTTGCTCCCGCCGCCGCTCTCGCCTAGAAGCACATCAATTCTGTGAGGGAACCTTCATGACCGCCATCCTCGACATCACCGGCCGCGAAATTCTGGATTCCCGCGGCAACCCCACCGTGGAGGTGGATGTGCGGCTGGAGGACGGCAGCTTCGGCCGCGCCGCGGTGCCGTCGGGCGCCTCCACCGGTGCGCATGAGGCGGTGGAGCTGCGCGATGGCGGCAAGCGCTATGGCGGCAAGGGCGTGGAAAAGGCGGTCGCCGCCGTCAATGGCGAACTGTTCGATGCGCTGTGCGGGCTGGACGCCGAAGACCAGATCAAGATCGACCGCACCATGATTGCGCTGGACGGCACGCCCAACAAGGCGCGGCTGGGCGCCAATGCCATCCTGGGCGTCTCGCTGGCGGTGGCCAAGGCGGCGGCGAGCGCCGCGAACCTGCCGCTCTACCGTTATGTCGGCGGGCCCAAGGCCAATGTGCTGCCGGTGCCGATGATGAACATCGTCAATGGCGGCGTGCATGCCGACAACCCCATCGACTTCCAGGAATTCATGATCATGCCGGTGGGCGCGCCGTCATTCCGCGAGGCGCTGCGCATGGGCGCGGAGATCTTCCACACCCTGAAAAAGGCGTTGCACGATGCCGGCCTCAACACCAATGTCGGTGACGAGGGCGGTTTCGCGCCCAACCTGAAATCGCCGGACGAAGCGCTGACCTATATCTCCAAGGCGGTAGAGAAGGCCGGCTATAAGCTGGGCGAGGAGATTTTCTTCGCCCTCGATCCGGCTTCGACCGAATTCTTCAAGGGCGGCAAATATGTGCTGGAAGGCGAGGGCAAGACCTTGTCGCCGGACGAGATGGTCAAGGTCTATGCCGATCTCTGCAAGCGCTATCCCATCGTTTCGATCGAGGACGGCATGGCGGAAGACGATTGGGCCGGCTGGAAGGCGCTGACCGACGCGGTGGGCAAGACCGTCAACCTGGTGGGTGATGATCTGTTCGTCACCAACGTGAAGCGGCTGAAGCAGGGCATCGACAAGCACACCGCCAACGCCATCCTGATCAAGGTCAACCAGATCGGCTCGCTGACCGAAACCTTGGAGACGGTCGAAATGGCGCACCGCGCCGCCTACAAGGCGGTGATGAGCCATCGCTCGGGCGAGACGGAAGATGCCACCATCGCCGACCTGGCGGTGGCCACCAACTGCGGGCAGATCAAGACCGGCTCCTTGGCGCGCTCGGACCGGTTGGCCAAGTACAACCAGCTCCTGCGCATCGAGGAGCAGCTTGGCGATGCCGCGGTCTATGCGGGACGGAGCATCTTACGCGGCTGAGTGAGCGCGAGCGCCGCATTCCGCGGCGCGATCCTCAGCATCCGCCGGCTTCCATTTCGTTCGCGAGCGCGAACCGCCCCTCACCCTGAGCTGCGACGGATGGGGGAAGGAATTAAGCCCGGTCCAGATCCGGCGGGGCTTCCTGGCGCTTGAAGTGCGGGATGCGGGCGGGGGCATCGTGCGGCCCGCCGCGCACCGCATTGCAGGACCCCGCCTTGATGCAGCGGTCAAAAGCATTGGTGCCGGTCACCTGGCTGATCAGCTCGCGGAACAGGGGCCGGGGATTGGTGACGACAGCCAGCGCCGCCCCGATCAGGAAAGCGGCCACCACGCTCAGGACGGTCGGAAGCCAACGCATGGCGGTCTTCTACGCCTGACCGGTTCCGGGGCCAATCGTTAATGACGGTGCCCCTAAGTTCCTTGAATCCTTTACCGAATCGTCCTTGACGCCGCGAATCACTCTGTGATTCGTTGGGCGGATGCGAATCAGGCGTTCGGTCACCCGATTTTTCGCCGTCATGGTTGTTCCCGCCATCACCGTGGCGGTGGTCGCCTATTTCGGCGCTTATGCCGTGTGGGGCAATCGCGGGGTCCTGGCGCTGGAAGATACCCAGGCCCAGCTTGGCATTCGCCAGCAGCAACTGTCCGAACTGCAGGCCAATCGTCAGCGGCTGGAACATCGCATCGCCCTGATGGAAAAGAACGACCCGGACCTGGTGGAAGAACTGGCGCGCACCCAGTTGATGGACGGTGCCCCCAACCAGGTGGCCCTGCCGCGCCACTGATCCGGCTTGGCCACGTTGCCGCAGGATTGGCGGCATTTTCCGCGCCCCGTTGCCGGGCTGTTCGTCAGGACATTTCACGGATAACCGCCTTTCCCGCAACAAGATTGCCGATGTTGCTGAACAGTGTTCGGCGGTGCAGCGCAATAAAATAACAATGTTCTTGCCAAGTTTCGGAGGCTGCGGCAAAGAACACGTCTCAAGCTTCCAAAACAAAGAAACGGCAGTCCCCCAACATGCCTGAAGCCGCAAAAAGCAACTCCGAATCCCTGAAAAAGCTCTATCACGACATGCTTCTGATCCGCCGCTTCGAGGAGCGCGCGGGCCAGCTTTACGGCATGGGCCTGATCGGCGGTTTCTGCCATCTCTATATCGGGCAGGAAGCCGTGGTGGTCGGGCTGATGGGTGCCGCCAAGCAGGGCGATCAGCAGATCACCGCCTATCGCGATCACGGCCACATGCTGGCGCAGGACGTCGATCCCAAGGCGGTGATGGCCGAACTGACGGGACGCTCGACGGGCCTCTCCCGCGGCAAGGGCGGCTCGATGCACATGTTCTCGGCCGAGAAGAAATTCTATGGCGGTCACGGCATCGTCGGCGCCCAGGTGCCGATCGGCACGGGGCTGGCCTTCGCCAACAAATATCGCGGCAACAGCGCGGTGTGCCTGACCTATTTCGGCGACGGCGCGGCCAACCAGGGCCAGGTCTATGAGAGCTTCAACATGGCCGAGTTGTGGAAGCTGCCGGTCGTCTATGTGATCGAGAACAACCAGTATGCCATGGGCACGTCCGTCGCCCGGTCTTCGGCGGTGGCCGATTTCTCCAAGCGCGGCGCCTCCTTCGGCATTCCCGGCGTCACCGTGGACGGCATGGATGTGGAAGCGGTGCAGCAGGCGGGGCTGGAAGCCTTCGACTATTGCCGCGCCGGCAAGGGCCCGATCATCCTGGAGATGAAGACCTATCGCTATCGCGGCCATTCCATGTCGGACCCGGCCAAGTACCGCACCAAGGAAGAACTGACCGAGGTGCGCGAGAAGCGCGACCCCATCGAGAATTTCGGCAAGAAACTGATCGAGCGCGGCCTGGTCAACGAGCAGGACCTCAAGCAGATGGATGCCGAGGTCAAGCGCGTGGTGGTGGAAGCCGCCGAATTCGCCACCGAAAGCCCCGAACCCGCCGTGACCGAACTCTATACGGATATCTACGCCTGATGAGCACCGAGATCCTGATGCCTGCGCTTTCTCCCACCATGGAGGAAGGCAAACTCGCGAAGTGGCTGGTCAAGGAAGGCGACACCGTCAAGTCGGGCACCATCCTGGCCGAGATCGAGACCGACAAGGCCACGATGGAATTCGAGGCCGTGGACGAGGGCAAGATCGGCCAGATCCTGGTGCCGGAAGGTACCGAGGGCGTGAAGGTCAATTCGCCCATCGCGATCCTGCTGGCCGACGACGAAGCTCCGGGTGCCGCGCCGGCGAAGAGTTCGAAGCATGCTGCCTCGAACGCCGCGCCCGCGCAGCCCAAAAGCGAAGAGCCCAAGGCCGTAGCCGACAAGGGTGAGAAGGCGCCTGCCGCGCCCCAGTTCAAAGTGGCTGCCGGGCCGGAAGTGCCCGAAGGCACCGAGTTCGTCACCCAGACCGTGCGCGACGCGCTGCGCGACGCCATGGCCGAGGAAATGCGCCGCGATGGCGACGTTTTCCTGATGGGCGAGGAAGTCGCCCAGTACCAGGGCGCCTACAAGATCTCGCAGGGCCTGCTGGACGAGTTCGGCGATCGCCGCGTCATCGACACGCCCATCACCGAGCATGGCTTCACCGGCCTTGGCATCGGCGCCGCCTTCGATGGCCTCAAGCCGATCGTCGAATTCATGACCTGGAATTTCGCCATGCAGGCGATGGACCAGCTCATCAACTCCGCCGCCAAGACCCGTTACATGTCGGGCGGCCAGATGAGCTGCCCGATCGTCTTCCGCGGCCCCAATGGCGCGGCTGCCCGCGTCGCCGCCCAGCACAGCCAGGACTATTCGGCCTGGTATGCCAGCGTGCCCGGCATGAAAGTGATCGCCCCTTACTTCGCCGCCGACGCCAAGGGCCTTTTGAAAGCCGCAATTCGCGATCCCAATCCGGTGATCTTCCTGGAGAATGAGATCGTCTATGGCCGCAGCTTCCCGGTCCCCAAGCTGGACGATTTCGTCCTGCCCATCGGCAAGGCGCGCGTCTGCCGCCCGGGCACGGATGTGACCATCGTGGCCTATTCCATCACCGTCGGCCAGGCGCTGGAAGCGGCCGAGAAGCTGGCGGAAGAGGGGATCGAGGCCGAGGTGATCGACCTGCGCACCCTGCGCCCGCTGGACATGGATACGGTGCTGGAGAGCGTGAAAAAGACCAACCGCATCGTCACCATCGAACAGGCCTGGCCGGTCTGCTCGATCGGGTCGGAGATTTCCGCCCGCGTCGCGCTGGATGCCTTCGATTATCTTGACGCGCCGCCCACCAAGGTTTCCGGCAAGGACGTGCCGATGCCCTATGCCGCCAATCTCGAAAAGCTGGCCCTGCCGACCGTGGACGAGCTGATCGAGGCGGTCAAAGCCGTCTGCTACAAGGCTTAATTCGTCATGGCCACAAACATTCTGATGCCCGCGCTGTCGCCCACCATGGAAGAGGGCAAGCTCGCCAAGTGGCTGGTCAAGGAAGGCGACACCGTCAAGTCCGGCACCATCCTGGCCGAGATCGAGACCGACAAGGCCACGATGGAATTCGAGGCCGTGGACGAGGGCAAGATCGGCAAGATTCTGGTGCCCGAAGGCAGTGAAGGCGTGAAGGTCAATGCGCCCATCGCGGTGCTGCTGGATGAGGGCGAGAAGCTGGGCGATCTGCCGGCGGCCGCGGCGCCCGCTGCGAAGCCGGACATTCCGACCGCCATGAAGGACATTGGCGCCGCCGTGAAGGCGGAAAGCGCTCAGAAG
>CAYQZM010000102.1:0-17137 GCA_964421935.1 uncultured Rhizobium sp.
ATCGCCTGATCCAGCTGCGGCGCCAATATCCCGGCCTGCGCTGCGATCACTATCTGGGTACCGACGAGATTGCTGCCGGGCTTGAAGAGGTGAGCTGGTGGGACGAGCGCGGCGTGCAATTATCGCCGGAGGACTGGGAAAACAGCGAAGGCCGGATTCTGATCGCGCGCCGGGCTGAGCGGCGCCGGGACGGCGTGATGGAAGTCACCGCCCTGATGCTGAATGCCGACAGCAACAAGATCGTGTTTCACGTGCCCGGCAATCTGGAATGGCAGCTTCTGTATGACAGTTTTGATCCGGAAATCCCGCCCCGCGCGTTGAGCGAAGATACCTATGAAATGGAAGGCCGCACCGTCGTGCTGCTGGTTGCCGAGGTCAAAGCGTGACGCAATTCGGCCCGGCGTTGGTGGAGGACGGTGTTCTGTTTCGCCTTTGGGCTCCCGATGCCGGCGACGTCACGGTCGAAGTAAAAGACAAAGGGGAATTCCGGCTTGAGCCGGCCGGCGACGGCTGGCACCAGGCAAAAGTCCTCTGTGGCCCCGGAAGCCGTTACCGGTTCCGCCTGGGTGAGATCATTTTTCCCGATCCGGCTTCGCGGCAGCAGGATGGCGGTGTGCACGGCTGGAGCGTGGTGTGCGCCCCGTTGACGCCCGACAGCCGATGGCAGGGGCGGCCTTGGACCGACGCCGTGCTGTACGAATGTCATGCCGGGTTGATGGGCGGCTTTGCCGGCGTCGCCGAAAAGCTGCCGCGACTGGCGAAGCTCGGAATCACTGCGATCGAGTTGATGCCGGTCGCCGCGTTTCCCGGCGCACATAATTGGGGCTATGACGGCGTGCTGGCCTTCGCGCCGGCCGAAGCCTATGGCACGCCGCAAGCGCTGAAGGCGCTGGTCGACCGGGCCCACGCGCTGGGCCTGATGATCTTCCTGGATGTGGTCTACAACCACTTCGGACCGGACGGGAATTATTTGCCGCTTTACGCCAAGCGCTTTTTCCGAACCGATGCGCCCACACCCTGGGGCGCCGCCATCGATTTCCGGGTACCGGAAGTGGGCGCCTTCTTTGCCGAGAACGCGCGCCAATGGCTGCTGGAATATGGCTTCGACGGCCTGAGACTCGATGCCGTTCACGCCATCCGGGATGAAGGCTGGCTGGACCGGACCGCCCGCGTGCTGCGCGAAGAAGCCGGGGCGCGCCAAATCCATCTGGTGCTGGAGAATGAGGACAATACCGCATCCCATCTGCGCCGCGGATTCGACGCACAATGGAATGATGATATCCACCATGCCCTGCATATCCTGCTGACCGGCGAGCGAGGCGGCTATTATCAGGATTTTGCCGACCGGCCGGCCGACCGCCTGGCGCGCGCCATGGCGGAAGGTTTCATCTATCAGGGCGATGCTTCGCGCAATCGCAAAGGTGCGCCGCGCGGCGAGCTCAGCGGCGACCTGCCGCCCACCGCCTTCGTCGCCTTCCTGCAGAACCATGACCAAATCGGCAACCGGCCTTTTGGCGACCGCTTGACAACTTTGGCCGATCCCGAAGCGCTGAAGGCGGCGGTCGCCCTGCTTTTGCTGATGCCCCAGATTCCCATGATCTTCATGGGCGAGGAAATCGGCTCCCACGCGCCATTTCTTTTTTTCACCGATCATGGGCCGGACCTGGCGAAAGCCGTGCGCGAAGGCCGTCGCCGGGAATTCGCCGCCTATGCGGACGTCGCGCATGGCCGGCAAATACCGGACCCCAACGCTCCTTCCAGCTTTACCGCCAGCAGGCCCGAGCAGGACGCGCCCGATGCCGATAGCTGGCACCGCCTCTATGCGGCATTGTTGAAGCTGCGGCATGAGCGGATCATGCCGTATCTGAAAGGCGCGCGCGCGCTCGAAGCACACGCGTTGAGCGCAGCAGCGGTGCTGGCGCGCTGGCGACTGGGAAATGGCGGCATCCTGACAATTGCCGCCAATCTGGGCGTGGAATCGGTGCCGGCTGATCTGCCAAAGACGGCACCGATCTGGGGCGAGACATCGCCCCAGCTTTCCCCCCATTGCACGCTTGCTTGGCTGGACCATGGCTGACGCCCTTTCGCGCCTGGCGCGTGCTGCCGGTCTGGTGGTGCATTGGACCAATGCCTCGGGCAAGCCGGAAACGGTCAGTCCAGACACATTGCGCGCGGTGCTGGCCGCGCTGGACCTGCCGTCCGGAAATAACGCCCAGATCCGAGAGAGCTTTGCGCGCCTGAACAGAATGAAAACCGATACCGCGCCGCTGCAAGTGGCAAAGGCGGCATCCGCGATCGCCGCACCTGCAAGGAAAAAGCGGGGGCGGCTGATGGCCGAGGATGGGCGGCGTTACGATATCACCATCGAAAATGGCCGGCTGCGGCTGCCGCAAATGCCGGGCTATTACCGCTTGGAGGAAAATGGACGGCAGATTGCCGTTGCGCCGGCTTCTGCCTGGCTGCCGGATCATTCTCTCTGGGGCATCGGCGTCCAGGTCTATGCCCTGCGCGGGGGCAGCACGGAAGGCTTTGGCGATTTCGCCGCCCTGACCTCGTTCTGTGAAGAAGCCGCGGCGGTGGGCGCCGCTGCGGTTGCAATCAGCCCGGTGCATGCATTGTTCGGCGCCCTTCCCGATCACATCGGCCCTTATGCGCCATCCACCCGCCTGTGGCTCAATCCGCTGTATGCCGCAATGCCCCGCAGGGCGCGTGACACCGGCGCCGATCTGATTGACTGGCCGGGGGCGGCAAAACGCAAGTGGTGCGCCTTGCGCGCAGCCTTTGCGCGGCAGGGCCAGGACGAAAGCTTCCGCGCCTTTGTGCGACAGGGCGGCGACCGTCTTCTCGCCCATGCCCGCTTTGAGGCGTTGGATGCCCGCTTCCGGGCGCAAGGCTGCGCAAGCTGGCGGCAATGGCCCCGCCGGTTTCGCGATGCCGCAAGCAGACCGGTGCGCGCCCTGACCGCCAAAGATCCGGAAATCGCCTTCCAGCTTTTCGCGCAATGGCAGGCCGACCATAGCCTCGCCAAGGCACAAGCGCGCGCGCGCGACACCGGCATGGCGATCGGCCTGATCACGGACATGGCGGTGGGCATGGACCCGGCTGGCAGCCATGCCTGGAGCGCACCATCGGAAGTGCTGCGCGGGCTGACGGTGGGTGCCCCGCCGGACGCTTTCAATGCCAAAGGCCAGAATTGGGGCCTGACCAACCTGTCGCCGCATGGCCTGATGGAAAGCGGCTATAGCGGCTTCATCGCCACCTTGCGTGCGGCGATGCGTCATGCCGGCGGCATTCGACTGGATCATGCCATGGGCCTTCAGCGCCTGTGGGTGATCCCCGAAGGCGCGGGTCCGGAGCAAGGCGTTTATCTGCAGTATCCCTTGGACTCGCTGCTGGGCCTGATAGCACTCGAATCCCGGCGCCATCGCGCCATGGTGGTGGCGGAAGATCTTGGCACGGTGCCCGATGGCTTTCGTGGAAAGCTGGCGCGCGCTGGAATGCTGGGCATGCGGGTTCTGTGGTTCGAACGTGACCGCAAGGGCAACTTTCTGCCGTCGGCGGAATGGGATGCGAGGGCGGCGGCGCTTTCCACCACCCACGATCTTCCCACCTTGGCCGGCTGGTGGACGGGACGGGATCTCCAGTGGCGCCGCAAACTGGGGCTGGAGACCTCGCCCGTTAAAACACAGCGCGCGCGGATAGAGGACCGCAAGAAGCTCTGGCGCATGCTGAAACAGGCCGGCTGCGCCAAAGGCCCCCTGCCGGCCCATGCGTCGCCATTCGTGGATGCTGCTTTCGAAGCGATCGCGGCAACGCCCTCACCGTTGAAGCTGCTGCCAGTCGAGGATTTCCTGGGAGAGAAGGAACAGCCCAATATCCCGGGCACGATCGATGAGCATCCCAATTGGCGCCGGCGGCTGAAAAAAGCAAAGCCATTTGACACTGCTCCGGCCCGCCGGCGGGCCGCCATGCTGAACATGCCATGATCCCGCGCGCCACCTATCGCCTGCAATTCCACAAAGGCTTCACCTTCGCCGATGCCGCGCACCATGCCGGCTATTTCGCCGACCTGGGCGTGAGCCATATCTATGTGTCCCCGGTCCTGACCGCACGTGCCGGGTCCACGCATGGCTATGACGTCGTGGACCACAGCCGCATCAATCCGGAACTGGGCGGCGAGGAAGGCTTTCGCAGCCTGGCCCGGACACTGCGCGCCCATGGCCTGGGCGTGATCGTGGATATCGTGCCCAACCACATGGCGGTGGGAAAAGCGGACAATGACTGGTGGCTGGACCTGTTGGCTAACGGTCCCGCCAGCCGCTACGCCAAGGCTTTTGACATCGACTGGGATGCGCCGGGGCTTGAGGGCAAGGTACTTGCGCCGTTCCTGGGCGGAGAACCTCGCGCCGCCCTGGAAAAAGGCGATCTGAAGCTGGTGCGCGAAAATAGCCGGCCTGCCTTTGCCTATTACGACCATCGCTTTCCCTTGCGGGCGGAGGACCAGGCCTTGCCCGATCAGGTGCGGAGCATTCCGGAGCTGGAAACGATCCTGGCGCGGCAGCATTTCGTGCTGGCGGACTGGCGCCAGGCCGATGCCCGCATCAACTGGCGCCGCTTCTTCGACATCACCGATCTTGCCGCCATCCGTGTCGGGGAACCGGAGGTGTTCGAGGCTGTCCACCGCAAGATCTTCGCGCTCTATGCCGAAGGCCTGATGGATGGCGTGCGGGTGGACCATGTCGATGGCCTGGCCGATCCCCGCGCCTATTGCCGGGCCTTGCGCGTCAGATTGGAGGATCTGCGCCCCGGTGCGGTGATCTATGTCGAGAAGATTCTGGCGGAAGGCGAATCCCTCCCTGCCGACTGGCAGGTCGACGGCACCACCGGCTACGATTTTCTCGATCAGGCGTCCGCGGTCCTGCACCATGATGACGGCGGCCAGTTGAGCCAGATGTGGTCCACCATCAGCGGCCGCAGCGCGGATTTCGAGCAGGAAGAGCTGCTGGCGCGGCGCCAGATTCTCGCCGCCAAATTCCCCAGCCAGCTTGCCGCCACCGCGCGCAGCTTTTCCCCGCTGCTGGGGCAGCCAGCCGAAACGCTCGAGCCGGTCCTGATCGAGCTGCTGCTCCGGCTGCGCTGCTATCGCAGCTATGCCACAGGCAAGCCGGATACGCCGGGGCCAGGCCCGTTCCTCGAAGCCGCGTTCCAGCGGACCATGACTGGCGTGCCGTCCGACTGGGAACAGCTTTCGCGTCTGGCTTTGGTCTTCCATCGCGACGACGACGACCCGTTGGCGGTGGATGCGCTGCGGCGGTTCGCGCAACTCTCCGCCCCCCTGGCGGCGAAAGCGGTGGAAGACACTGCGTTCTACCGGTACGGCCGGCTTCTATCGCGCAATGACGTGGGGACGGACCCGCGCCGGCATTTCCTATCGGTGGCCGATTTTCACAGAGAGATGGAGGGGCGCGCGCGCGAATTGCCGCACGCCATGCTGACCACGGCGACGCACGATCATAAGCGAGGTGAAGATGCGCGGGCGCGGCTGTCGGTCCTCAGTCTCAATCCGGGCCCGTGGCAGGAATTCATGGATGGGACTCCTTCCGCACCGGATATTGATCCAGGCGATGCCTATCAGCTTTATCAAACGCTGTTCGGTGCCTGGCCACGGGAGCCGGACGCCAGCTTTGCCACCCGGATCGAAGGCTGGTGTACGAAATTCCTGCGGGAAGGAAAGCTGCGCAGCGCCTGGAATCAGCCGAATGAAGCTTATGAGGCCCTGTTCCGCGAATATGCCCGCGCCCTGATCGAGGACAAGGGACACGCCGGCTTCCGTCGGAACCTGGCCGCGCTGCTGACCCGCCTGAAGCCGAAGATCGACAATGCGGTCATCACCCAGCTCGTGCTGCGCAATACGGTGCCCGGGGTGCCCGATCTTTATCAGGGTTGCGAGTTCGAGGATTTGAGCCTGGTCGATCCCGACAATCGGCGGGCCGTAGATTTCGAACGCCGGGCGGTCGCATTGCATAAGGAAAAGATCAAAAAGCAGTGTTTGCTCCACAGCCTGCTCGTCGCACGGCGCGACGACCCCGGCTTGTGGGAGAAAGGGACCTACCAACCGCTTCAGGCCGGAACGTGCCTGGCCTTCCGCCGCGATTTCGAAGGCCGGGCCCTGAGCGTCTTCCTGCGCCGTGACATGCACGACTTCGGACGGGACATTGTCCTTCACCGAGAGGGCACGGACCTGCTAACGAGCCGGCCGTTCGCGAAAGGGGCCGTTGAGCAGCAGCTTCTTTTCGCCCATCTTCCCGCCGCGGTGATCTATCATACCGCATCGCCGGTGTAGTTGCCGCACAGCGGACAACATTCTCGGTCCATCACAGACGGACACCGCACATCCCCAGCAGGATGGCGGTGGCAAGGGCAAAAGCCCCCGCGACGACGGAGAAGAAGATCGTGTTTGCCGGCGCCCTCGCCACGCCATGCGAGAGCATGACGATCCGCATACCCGCCGCCAGGTGACCCAGCACCAGGAAGACGCCCAGCCAGTAATGCGGCAACAGCCGGATATTCCATGGATCTGCAATGATCCCCGCCGGGCCGCCGACGGCGAACATCCAGTTGGTGTCGATCTTCATGTAGCTGCGGGCATAAATGAAGACCGAGTTCATGTGGCCGACCACGAAGAACAACAGATAAAGGCCGGAGGCGATCTGAAAGACGCGAAACCCGTCCGCCCTCTCACCGCTCCAGTGCCACGCCAGGCGGAATCCCGAAGCCACCTGGAAGAGGAACGCCGCGACCAGCAGAGGCTGGACGAAGTCATTGCGATAGACCGTCCGTCCGGCTGCCATCACCGACTTGTGAACATCCGGGCCGATCAGGCCCATCAGATGATTGAAAAGATGAAACGATACGAACAGGACCAGAACCGCCGCAGAGATGCCATGCGCGATGCGCCAACGAGCCAGGGTCGACCATGGGTCGCGGCCACGGCCCTCGGGTGCCAACAGCGCCGCGCCGAGCAATGCGATCCAAAGTACGGCCCAAAGCAGGAGATCGGACAAAGGCATGCCCGCCATGAAATTGAGCACACCCATGAACGTGAACACTGTCGGAGCAGTAATGACCAGATAAGCAAAGCGGCGCGCGGACCGCACTCGCGGTTGATTTTCCAGCTCAGGGCTTGAAAGGCGCAAGGCGCAAACAAAGCCGGCGAAAGGAACGGCAAAGGCCATAGTCAGCCACAGGGGCGCGAGCCATGCCGGCAAGCCTCGTGTCACACTCCTGTGGAACAACAGGAGCCAGAACGGATAGCTGATCGCGGCCAGCCCCAAAGACCCGGCCATGGTGCGGGCGGAATATTTTGCGCTCAAATCTTCACCGGACAATGCGCGCCCGCGCGCGTGCCAAACGTCTTTGTCATCAATGACGGCTTATCTTTGTCAGGCGTCCATATTGGTTGAACTCGGTCACCAGCAGATTTCCGCCAGCATCGTAGGTGATGCCGTGCGGCTCATAGAACAGCCCTTCCTTCCAGACCGTCGGGGGCGTGGTGTTGACATGCACCTCGGTGGGGTTGTCGTTCTGGCCGATGGTGGCAATCGTCTCGCCTTTCACCCCCAGAATGGAAACACGGCCCTCCAGTTCGGCCACAGCCAATTCATTTCCCCGTATCGCCAACGCACTTGGCAGACGCAACCCTTCTCCGAATACGCTCAATATCTTGCCGTTCAGATCCATCTCGACCAGGCGGCGATGACGCCGGTCCGTGCATAGCAGCCGCGCCGGCTTGAACCGCGTGTCGATGGCGATCTTGTGAGCCTGGTCGAAGTTCCATGGCGCCCCCGTTCCGCCGAAGCTGGTGATATAGCGGCCGGTCTTGTCGAAGCGGTGGATATAGCTGAGCCCATAGCCGTCCACGACATAGATGTCGCCGTTCGGCGCCACCGCGATCCCCGTCAGGTTCGTGGCCGGCTTGTCCGGTGCATGCTCCTTGAATTGATCCGGGATCATCTTATCGGCGGGAATCGAGAGATAGACTTTGCCATCCAGCCCCAGCTCGACGATTTTCTGCGCCAGCCTGCTGACCCCGAAAATATGCGCCGCCCCGCCCTGTCCCTTGGCGATGATGAAGCCATGCAGATCCTTCGGTGCATCGGGCACATTGCGCAGATACCGGCCGTCCGCGCTGTAAACCTGGATGCCCGGATATGGGCCGCCCTGCACGCTCACATAGATCTCCCCCGCGGGCGAGACCGCGACGTCGCCATGCCCATCCCCGATAGTGGCCGCGCCACCCGGCGGGGTGAAGTAATGCGAATTCATCGTGAAAGTCGGGCCCTGGCCGGCCGCCAGCGCGGCCGTCGCGGCAAAACCGAGGACGACAAGGCCCCGTGCCGTCCTCAGCGCCGCGCGCATAAATAATGTATTCACAGCAAAAAACCTCCCTGAATGATGAACCAGCCCACCCCCCCGATGGTCAGCACCAGCAGCAGCAAAAGGAAGGCGACATAGGAACGTGCGAAGAAAACCTGCGCGTCGGCCGGCACATGCGTATGAGGCTTGTGTCCGGTAAACATGGCTTTGACCAGGTTGTCGCCTTTGACAAACACGTAAAAGCCCACCGCCACGACATGGCACCAGACAAACAGCAGGATGACATTGAAGATCGTCGCATGCAGCGTCGTCAGCCAAGTGGAAGCATCGTCGCTGACCAGCAGCGCCAGCGGGCCGGTGAAATGCAGGCCGTCATTAGAGAACAATCCCGTCATGGCCTGCGCAAGCAGGACCGCGATCATGGCCACCACCATCAGGCCGCCGGCCGGATTGTGGCCCGCATAGAGCTGCCGGTCACCGCCGGCCAGCCCCCTGAGATAGGCGGCGACCTTGCGCGGCGGATGCAGAAAATCACTGAACCGCGCGGTGGCGGAGCCCACGATGCCCCAGCCGATGCGGAACAGCAGCAGCGCGAGCAAGGTCAGGCCGGAGCACAAATGGATCGTCATCAGGCCCTGGTCGGCGCTGAACCAGGAGATGAAGATCAGGATCACGACCGCCCAGTGAAAAAGCCGTGTCGGGGCGTCCCATACGCGCACATGAGGGATTTCGCGGGTCACGGGACTATCGGACATCCAGATCCTCGTAGACCCGGACCCCTCTTTGGCGCAAAGGCGCCAGCGTCCCGGGCGTTGCCTTGGCCACTGCCAGGACTTTCAGCGTTTTCGACGAAGCCAGCGCCTGGACGGTCGCATCCGTGGTTTTGGTGTTCATCAGGCGTAAAACCCGCAACGCCTTCATGGATGCGAGCAGCGGGGCGGAGGCATCCGTGACGGCGGTGCCGGAAAGATTGGCGCTGACAATACGGTCGCGCAGCGGCACAAGCGCGTCAAGATCGTCATCGCCGAACGCCGCCCCTTTCAGGGATGCGTCGACTTCGATATCGGCGGAACTGCGCGAGTCATAGTGGATGACACCTGGGAAACGCCTCTGCAGCCGGCTTACCTCATGGGCTAGCGGCGCACGCTGCCTTCGAACTGCGGCGAGATCGAGCTCCGGCATCTTCACCGGCACAACCAGCGCCGGCGCCCCCTTGATGGCCTTGACCGGCAAGGTGCCCGACGCCCCGGCGGCAAGCCAGAGCCGGATGACTGTGATCTCATCCTTGTTCAGCGGCGTCTTGCCACTTGGCGGCATCGCCCGGTCGTCTGTCACCGGCAAGGTGATGCGGGTGAAAAGCGAACTGTCCCTCGCCGCGCCCGGCATGACCACCGCGCCATGCTTTCCGCCCCGCAGCACGGCGGCAAAGCTGTCCAGCCGCAGTTCGGCCTTTTGCCGTTCGGCGCCATGACAGCTGGTGCAATGGGCCTCCAGCAGCGGCGCGACCCGCACCGTGTAGAAGGAACTGGGCGCAGCCTGGGGAATGCTTTCAAGCCCTATCCATTGCAACACCGTATGCCCAAAGGCGGGACGCAGGAACATGGCCGCCGCGATCCCCAGTGCGGTCACCACCGTGACGCCGCCGAAATAAGCCGGAGCCGACACGCGACGTGTTCCAGCAGTCGGACCAACCATCGCCCCAGCAATCCCGCTATGCCAGGATTTCGGACACGACACGGGCCGGCTTGACGCCCGTGAGCTTCTGATCGAGGCCTTGATAGGGATAGTTGAGCTTCTGATAGTCGAAGCCCAGCAAGTACAGGATGGTCGCGTGCAGGTCGCGCACCTCCACCGGATCCTTCACCACCTCATAGCCCATGTCATCGGTCTCGCCATAAACCATGCCGGATTTGACGCCGCCGCCGGTCATCCAGATCGTAAAGGCGGCGGTGTGATGGTCGCGGCCGATATATTTCGATATCTCGTTGGAGCCGCCGTGATTGTCTTCCATGGGGGTACGGCCGAATTCACCACCCCAGATCACCAGCGTATCCTCGAGCAGCCCGCGGGATTTGAGGTCCGCCAGCAGAGCGGCGGTCGGCTGGTCGGTTTCGCGGCAGCGGTTCACAAAGCCGATATTGATGCCCTCATCGGTGGGCGAGCCATGCGAATCCCATCCCCAATGATAGAGCTGGATGAAGCGGACGCCCCGCTCAGCCAGGCGGCGCGCCACCAGGCAATTGTTGGCATAGCTGGTCTTGCCGGGCTCGGCGCCATAGCGGGCCAGCACGGCCGCCGGTTCGCGGCGGATGTCCATTGCCTCGGTCGCCTCCACCTGCATGCGGAATGCCAGCTCATATTGCGCGATCCGGGCTACGGTCTCGGGATTTCCGAATTCCGCGTGTGTCTGGCGATTGATCTCGTCCACCGCGTCCAGCACATGCCGCCGCTGCGCCCGGCTGACGTCATGCGGGTTGTTGAGGTACAGCACCGGCTCGCCCGCCGACCGGCACTCCACGCCCTGATAGACGCTGGGCAGGAAGCCCGAGCCCCAGAGCGGCTTCCCGGCATTGGCGGTCGGGCCCGGCCCGGAAGAGGCCAGCACGATGAATCCCGGTAAGTTCTGGTTTTCGCTGCCCAAGCCATAAGTGACCCACGACCCCAAGGAGGCGTGGCCCGTGCGGGCATCGCCGGTCTGGACCAGAAGCTGGGCCGGTGCATGATTGAATTGGTCGGTTTTCATCGACTTGATCAGGCACAGATCGTCGATCAGCCGCTCGGTATGTGGCAGCCGGTCGGAAATCCAGGTGCCGTTCTTTCCCGTCCGGTGGAAGGGAAACATGGGCCCCAGCATCTTGGGCACGCCGCGAATGAAGGCGAAACGCTTGCCCTTGAGGAAAGATTGCGGACAGTCATGGCCATTGAACCGGCTCAGGGTCGGCTTGTGGTCGAACAGTTCGAGCTGACTGGGCGCGCCGCCCATATGCAGATAGATGACTCGCTTGACCTTGGCGGGAAATTGCGGCGGCAGCACCGAGAGGGGCGTCGAAGGATCGCGCTTGAAGGTCAGGCCGCTTGAGGTCGAAGGCTGCTGCGCCGCATGGGCGGTGCTCATGAAGAAGGCGCCCAGACCACCGGCACCCCAGCTCACGAACTGCCGGCGGCTCTGCGCCTGACAGCACAGGCGCTGCAATAGATCGGACTGGCTTTCGCGTTCTGGCATCATCGTCACCTGGTCAGCGCGGCATCGAGGTTGAACAGCGCGGTCCCCACCGCCGCATACCCGGCCAGGCTCGCAGGCTGCGGCCCGCCGGCGGTCTGGATGTAAAGCTGATGCAAAGGCGCCAGTTCCGCCGGCGTGAGATCGCGCGACAGCACCAGCTTGGCGCCATAATTCAGGCGTTCATCGAGCGGGCCTTTGATATCCTTGATCATGCGTCCGGCCAGGGCAACGGCCGCTTCATGGTAGACCGGATCGTTCAGGGTCACGAGGGCCTGCAGCGGCGTGTTGGTGGAAATGCGGCGCGGCGTGGTCATCGCCCGGTCCGCCGCATCAAAGGTGACAAAACTGGGATAAAGCGCGGTCCGCTTGACAAAGGTGTAGATGGCCCGGCGATAGCGATCGGATCCGGTGGCATTGACCCAGCGTTCCGGGTTGTTCGACACCACATTCCAGATGTTCTCAGGCTGGACCGGCATCACCGGCGGCCCACCCATCTTAGGGTTGAGCAGGCCGCTGGCGAGCATCGCCTGGTCGCGGACCATTTCGGCGGACAGGCGCTGCTGTGGGCCATGGGCCAGAAGGCGGTTACGCGGGTCCTTTTCCCGCAGCACCGCGGTCGACTTGGCGCTCTGCCGGTAGGTCGCGCTGGTCACGATCTCGCGCACCAGCGCCTTCTGGTTCCAGTGCAGGTCGTTCTGGAAATGGAGCGCCAGCCAATCGAGCAATTGCGGATGGCTGGGCAACTCTCCGGCGCTGCCGAAATCCTCCTGGGTCTCCACGATGCCCGTGCCGAACAGCTGTTCCCAATAGCGGTTTACCGCGACCCGCGCCGTCAAGGGCTGGCCGGGCTGGAAGAACCAGCGCGCCAGGGTCAGGCGGTTGCGCGGCGCATTGGCTGGCAGCTTGGGAAACAGCGCCGGTGTATCCGGCGTGAGATTGGGACCGATCTGGGTGAGGAAGCTGCCGCGATCATACTCCAGCGTCTGCCGCTTCTCATAGCTGGCCTGCTCGGCCATCACCGGCACCGGCACGGTGGGGATCGCCGCCAGGCTGTGATCGAGATCCTCCAGGCTGGCAATATCGTTCTCGATATCCGGCGAATGGGCCAGCTTCGTCCAGCGCGGATCGTTGCTGGTGGAGAGGCGCAGGCGCGGCGCGGCCCCCGTGGTCTGGTTGACCGGCTCGGTCTGGGTCAATTGCACCTTCAGCCGGGCACCGGCCGGCAATTGCAGAGGATTGTCGGGAACAGCCACCACCCAGCGGGTGAAGAACAGATTTGGATCCGCCAGGACGCCGCTGTTGGCGGCCACCCGCTCCATCATTCCCGCCGGAGGACGCGCTGGCTTGACATCCTCGGTGTTGCGCTCGTCCCTGGCAATGTCGCCAATCAGGGCATCGACGGCATCGGGTGCCAGGAGCCGGAATGCGATCTTGTCGGCGCCACCATCGGGCCGCACAACCCAGGCGTCGACATGGTTGATGATGAAGCCCTTCTCCGGGGAATGGCTGTCCCTGACGGCGTCCGCCGCCGGCACCTCGATACGCAGGGCGGTCAGCTGAGCCACATTGAACGGCGCCGTGAGCTCGAAGACGCTTCGCCGGGGCACCGTGCCTGAGCTCTCGACCAGGCCGTTCCTGACATGCAATGCCGCTTCCGGCGGGTGTGCTTCGGCGCGGGCGAGGTCCTTGCGCAGTTCCGCGATCTGATCGGCTTTCTTCTTGCCGGCGGGCTTGGCCGAAAGCTGGGCCAGAAGGCTCTTGATCGCCAAGGCTTCGCTGACGCCGGCTTGCTGGATGGGAAGCGGCTTCCACTGCTGCTGGCCGGCTTCCGCGCTACGGCTGGCCGCCACGATCGCGTTGCGAAGCGTCCGCATCTGATACTGCAAGCGACCGGCTTCGAGATACTGCGCCTTGTCCTTGGGCACATTCAGGACGGGCCAGTCGTCCTTTCGGGCATTGTCGAAGGCGATGTCGGCATCGCGCTGCGTATTAAAGAAGGCCATGAATTTGTAGTACTCGCTGTGCCGGATCGGGTCGTATGGGTGCGAGTGGCATTGCACGCAGTTGAAGCTGACGCCATTGAGCGCCGACCAGGTCGTCGCGGTGCGATCCATCACGGCGGAGATGCGGAACTCCTCGTCATCGGTGCCGCCCTCGTCATTGGCCTGGGTCTGGCGATGAAAGGATGTCGCGATCAGGTCGCTGAACGTCGGATTGGGCAACAGATCGCCCGCCAACTGCTTGATCACGAACTGGTCGAACGGCATGTTGCGGTTGAAGGCGTCGATGACCCAGTCACGATAGGGCCAGACGGTGCGGCTCCTGTCCTTCTCGAAGCCCTTGCTGTCGCCATAGCGGGCCACGTCCAGCCACATCGTGGCCCAGCGCTCGCCATAACGGGGTGAGGCCAGCAGCCGGTCCACCTGTTTTTCATAGGCATTCTTCGACGTGTCGGCGAGGAAGGCCGCCAGCTCGTCAGGCGTGGGCGGCATGCCCGTCAGGTCCAAGGACACGCGCCGCAGCAGGGCGGGCTTGTCGGCTTCAGTCGACGGGCTAAGGCCTTCCCTTTCCAGGCGCGCAAGGATGAACCTGTCCAACGGTTGGCGCACCCAGCCAGGTTTTTTCACCGGCGGAAGGGACTGCGGCTTGGGTGGAACGAAGGCCCAATAGTCGGACCAGGGCGCGCCCTCCTTGATCCATTCGCGCAGCAGGCCGATCTGCCGGGCCGTCAATGGCGTGCCGCCCAGCGGCATGCGCACGTCAGGATCCTTAGACGTCACCCGGGCGATAAGTTCCGAAGCCTGAGGGCTTCCCGGCACGACCGTCGGACGGCCCGACTTGCCCTTGCCTAGCGCTTGTTCAGGATATGAGAAAGAGACGCCGGAGGCCTGTTTCACCCCGCCGTGGCAGGCCATGCAGTTGGCGTTGAAGATCGGCCGGATGTCCCGGTTGAAATCGATATGTTGTTGCGGCGCGGCGTGCCGGCTGAAGATCGTGGCGCCCACGCCACCGCCCACGGCGATCAGAAGGACCGCCGCCGTCACCCATACCGCCTTGCCCCTGCTCATCCCAGCCATGCCGATATTCCACGATCCGCGAACGTCCCGCACCGGGTCGCTTCAGGGCCTCCGGGTTTCCTGAATCGTTCTACGGGCCGCCGTCATGGCCAGTCTACCCCCTGGTTCGCCCCGAAAGAAACACCGGCGGCCTCTGCCGCCGGCTGGTTTTTACGGGTCGTCCCACAGACTGGAGCAGAACCACCCGCCAAGGTTGAGAAGCTGCTCGCCTTATTCCGCCGCGACGCTGTTGGCGGGTCGCCGGGACCAAAGCATCGCCGGCCGTCCGATCCGGATCAGCGTGGCATCGGGGTCGGAAATGGCGAACTCATACATGCCCCAGGGTTTGATTTCGGGATGGGGCTTGCCGATGATCTCATTCTGGAAGGTGATCGCCAGTTCATCGACATCGGGGCTGTAATAGTAAAGTGCGAGGGGATTGCGGCCGGGGACCAGCCAGCCATGCTCGGCCTTGCGCAGATGCAAACTGCCGCCATTGCCGTCATGCAGGATGCGGTAATCGTCTTCGTTGGTCAGAGGTGTGCCGCCGTTGTCCCAACGGACGAAGCCCAGCCGGTTGTAAAAAGCTTCGGAGAGATCCAGGTTGGTGCAAGGTATGATCGCGGTAAGCGCTTGGCAGGGATACATGTGTCACCTTCGCATGAGCGTTAGAGCGGACGGCGAATCCAGCCGCCGGGAATGAACCGCCATCCGCCCGGAAAGCGGTCCCAGTGTGCCGGCACGTAGCTGAAGCCCGGGCGTGCGGCCAACCAGACGCCATCGATCCAGACATAGGCGGCACCGCTCCAATTCCAGTATCCCGGCGACCAGATCCAGCCCGGGCGCGGGGCTGGAACGACGACGACGCGCGGCCGGGGCGGTGCGATCCACACAACCGGGCGCGCGAGATACGGACCTGTCAGCATGACCGGAAGATGCGGAGCGGGACGGCGGACAACAATCGCTGCCGCGGCAATCCCGCTCAAACAAACAACAAGGGCCGAGGCCGCCGCCACGACCGCGACGCCGCGCAGCAAAGAACTGTTCCCCAATGTTGCGATAGCGGACTTTTTAGGAATGGACATGGATTTTCTCCTGAGATGCGCATCCAGTTTCGGATCGCGCTGAAAACCGCGGATAACGACCCGGTGAAGGACTGTGACGAAGAGTTACGGTTCCGATCCGTGCGGGAAGACGTTCTCGACAATGATGTGTCGCGCCTCTTGGATGTCTTTTTCGACCAGCGGCAGCCGGCGCTTCATGAAGAAAATGCCGTAAAGACCGGTCTTGCGGTCGATCCAGGGATAGGTGCCCAATGCGCCGGGGCTAGCGACCAGCCGGCATTGCGAACCTGTTTCCAGGCTTGCGCACCAGTTGCCAAGGGCATATTCCAGTTGCGCGCCCGCAACCCCGGGCGGTTCGAATGCTTTCGGCAGGCCGATGGTCTGCGCCGTTTCCATCGTCGTGACGGCCTGCGGGGAAAGAATCCGCTTGCCTTCATAGGTCCCGCCCATGGCCAGCATGGTCAGAAACTTTCCATAGTCGCCGGCCGTCGTGATCACGCCACCCTGGAGGTTCGGATTGTGGATCGCGGACGGTGGCATGTCTGGCCGAAGCGGATTGGTCCATCGGGTATGCGCCATCCCCAGCGGACCGGCGATCCGTTCGTCGAAGAGTTGCGCCCAGGTCTTTCCGGTCGCCTGTTCCACGAGCGCGCCCGCAACCTGCAGCGCGGGACTGCCATATTTGAATATGGTGCCGGGCTTGTCCTGCAGCGGAATGGCGGCAATCTGGCGCGCGGACTCCGCAAGCGAGAGGCCGGGGTCCTGCCGAACGTCCACCAGCCCCCGCAAACCACCTTGGCCGGAGGTGAAAGACAGGAGTTGCCGCAAGGTGATCGCCGCGGCATCGCCAGTGAATTCCGGCAGACGCTTGCCGATCGGTTCGTCGAGCGAAAGCTTGCCCTCGTCCACCACGCTCATCACCAGCGCGGCCGCCATCCATTTCGAGGCCGAGGCGACGGGGAGTTCCGCGTCCCGGGCGATGGCGCCCTGATCCACCCGGTACAGCATCTGCCCCCGGAGAAATACCATGACGGTGACCCCAGCGACGCCATCGTCCTGGGTCATCTTCCTGAGTTGGGCGACCAACGCCGGCGGAGGCGAAAAGGTCGCGGCGTGCGCCAGCACAGGAAACACGGCGGCGGCGATCAGGCAGACAAGGGCCGCCAGAGCAATAAGAATGTCCCACAAGAGCGAGCCTCTCCGCGGGCCCGCGGTTTTCATCTGGTCTTCGTATCTGGACATGATTGGCCTCCGTGATTTGGCGGGGCCAAGCTAAGGATCGCGGGCGGCGCGGCTATAAACGGCCTGTAACGAAAGGTAACTCAGCGGTTTCGCAGGATGATGGTGGCGCGAAGACCGCCCTCGCTTGCATTCTCGATCGCAAGGTCTCCGCCTTGCGTGTTGGCCAACGCCTTCAC
>CAYQZM010000103.1:0-3653 GCA_964421935.1 uncultured Rhizobium sp.
CGCACCGGTGATGATGGTGCACGAGGCGAGCTGGGCTGACGAGATTCGCGATTCGCGCCCCGAGACCGGTGCCTGGCACTATGTGGATATCCCGCTCCGGGCCGGCAGCTATGACGCGCGCCGCGATTGTGGTGACGGCGATTGTGTGGTGGCGCAGATCGACCATGACATACGCGTTCTTTCGGACCGGCATGCCTCCGATGCCGCGCGTGCCGAAGCGCTGCGCTTCCTGATCCACTTCGTGGCCGATGTGCACCAGCCCCTGCATGCCGAGGACAATGACGACAAGGGCGGCAATCAGGTGCATGTGCGACTGGGCCGCGAACGCGCCAGCCTGCACAAGCTGTGGGACGTGGATGTTGTCGAGCCACTGGGGCCCGACCCGGATGCGATTGCCGAAAGCATCGAACGGCAGCTGTCGCCGGGCCGGCGCAAGGACTGGCAATCGGGTACACCGTCGCGCTGGGCCAATGAGGCCCATGCGATTGCGCGCGAGCATGTCTATCCCCCGCTTGGCGGCGCGCGCGATCTCAGGCTGCCGCGCGACTATGCGTATCGGGAAGCGCCGCTGGCGCGGATTCTTCTGGCCAAGGCCGGGGTGAGGTTGGGGTGGTTGCTCAATAGCACCTTGAGGTGAATATTCCACCGCACGGCCGCTCGCCTTAGCTCGCGGCGTTCGTCGCTCGAAATGGTCCGTCGGACCATTTCGTTCGCCTTCGGCGAACCACTCCTCACTATTCCGAAGCAAGGATAGTGTTGCGTACCATCGGATAGATCTGGTTCTGCCACCGCCGTCCCGAAAACACGCCATAATGGCCGACCCCGGCCTGGACATAGTGCTTCTTGCGGAACGGCTTGATGCTGGAGAGCAGGTCCTGCGCCGCCATGGTCTGGCCCAGGCCGCAAATGTCGTCGCGTTCGCCTTCCACCGTCAGCAGCGAGGTCTTGCGGATGGCGCGCGGATCCACCTTGCGGTTGCGCCAGCTATAGATGCCGCGGAGCAGGTGATGCTCCTGGAAGATTTTGCGCACCGTCTCCAGATAGAATTCCGCAGGCAGGTCGGCGACCGAGAAATACTCGTCATAGAATTTGCGGTTGGCGTCGGCCTTGTCGATCTCGCCCTTCAGGATATGGCCGAACAGGTCCATATGGGCGCGGATGTGGCGCGCCAGGTTCATGGTCATGAAGGCGGAAAGCTGCAGGAAGCCCGGATAGACGTGCCGGTGCGCGCCGGAATAGCGGCGCGGCACGGAGGTGATCAGATTCTCCTCGAACCATTCGATGGGATGTTCCTGGGCGAGGGTGTTCACGCGGGTGGGATTGATGGAGGTGTCCACCGGCCCCGCCATCAGGGTCAGGCTTTTGGGCGTCGCCGGATGATCGTCCTGCGCCATCAAGGCCACCGTCGCCAGCATGGAGGGGCAGGGCTGGCACACCGCAATGCCATGCCCGCCGGGGCCGATATGCCCGAAGACGGCCATCAGATAATCGATATATTCGTCGGTGCCGAAGCGGCCGGCGCTTACCGGCACATCGCGCGCGCTTTTCCAGTCTGTGATGTAAACGTCATGATCGGTCAGCAGGGTCTGGGCGGTATAACGCAACAGGGTGGCGAAATGCCCGGCCATCGGCGCCGCCAGCAAAATCCGCGGCTGCTTCACCGACGTCGCTTTGCGAAAGTGGACCAGATTGCCGAACGGCATCTCCAGCGCCACTTCTTCCGTCACCGCAACCGGCGCACCACCCACCTCCACCGTGTCGATGCCATAGTGCGGGCGTTCATGGATCAGATGGGAGCGAAACAGAACCTCCGCACCCGCGGCCAGGCTGCGGAACCAGTAATTCGCCGTCGGCCCCAGACGGGTATCGCCGAACACCGTGCGCGCCAGATCGGCGCCGGCGCGAAAAGGCGCCAGCACATCTTCCCCCGCCTGATAGGCGTCGTACAACATCCTCACCCTTGTAAGCCCCAGAGGATTAAAGGCGATTTGCAGCCCCGGCCACCCTACCGCGAATATAATGCTGCATTGCAAAAAAATCCTTGTCAACGCGCCAAAAGGGGCGAAAAGTTGGGGACATGAGCGGCGCTGTGCTGACGATTTCCAGCAAGAATTACTCGTCCTGGTCGCTGCGCGGCTGGCTGCTCTGCCGGATGGCGGGCCTGGACTTCCGGGAGGAGATTCTCTCGGCGGACGATCCCTCGACCCGGGCCGAGCTGCTGCTGCTGTCACCCTCTTTCCTGGTGCCATGCCTGACGCACAACGGCGTGAAGGTGTGGGACACCTTGGCCATCGCCGAATATCTGCATGAGGCTTTCCCCAAAGCCGGCCTGCTGCCGCGCGAGTTGGCGGCCCGCACCCATTGCCGCGCCGTCTCGGGCGAGATGCATTCGGGCTTTGCAAACTTGCGCTCGGCCCTGCCGATGAATCTCAAGGCGCATTATCCGGGCTTCAAGATCTGGGCGGCCGCTCAGGCCGACATAGATCGCGTCACCGCCGTCTGGCGGGACTGCCTCGGCCGCTACGGCGGGCCTTATCTGTTCGGCGCCACGCCGACCCTGGCGGATGCGATGTATGCCCCGGTGACCACGCGCTTTCAGACCTATGACGTCAGGCTGGACCGGCAGTGCGCCGATTATTGCGAGACGATCTTGACCCTGCCGGACATGATCGAATGGAAGGAAGGCGCCGACAGCGAGCGCACCGGCATCGAGGAGCTTGAGGCGGAGTTCTAGGCCAGGCTACGAGCCGTTCTCGTTCGGCTTGGTCTGAAGCTGGACGAAATTCTCGATGCCCATCTGCTCGATCAGGCGCATCTGGGTCTGCAGCCAGTCGATATGCTCTTCCTCGCTCTCCAGGATGTCAGTGAAGAGCTCGCGGCTGATATAGTCTTTCACCGTCTCGCAATGGCTGATGGCGAGCTTGAGGTCGGGCAGGGACATCATCTCCAGCGACAGGTCGCAGGAGAGAACCTCGCGCACATTTTCACCGATCATCAACTTGCCGAGATCCTGCAGGTTGGGCAGGCCGCCGAGGAACAGCACGCGCTTGATCAGGCGATCGGCGTGCTTCATCTCGTCCATGGATTCCTCGTATTCCTTGTGGGCGAGGTGGCTGAGGCCCCAATCCGCCAGCATCCGCGAATGCAGGAAATACTGGTTGATAGCGGTGAGCTCGTTCTTGAGCACCTTGTTGAGGAAGGAGATGGTGACCGGATCGCCCTCGAGCGAGGCATGCGGCTCAGGCCCCGGCGCACCTGCGCCGCTTACTCCGCGGCTTGGGCCAGCGCTTCCCGGCTTTTTTCCAGCATTCCTTCGATCGTTTCCTGGCATCGTCCGCAATTCGTTCTCACGCCGCAGCGCGCATAAACTTCATCGGCGCACTCAGCACCGCCGCAGATGGCAGCACCGATACGCTGATCATTCAACCTGTTGCAGACGCAGACGATCATCCAAAGTCCAGTTGCGACGCGTTCTCAGTGGATGGTTATATCGCTTTTCTGCGAATGATTGTCAATTTCTTCTCGCGGTAGTTAATCTGGCGGTTTAATCGTTTGAATTCGCTGGGATAATGCTCAGCGACGGACACAACCGCCAGACCTGCTCTGGGAATGGAAGGTGGGTCGCCGATGCGACACTGTCCAGGCCGGGGGCC
>CAYQZM010000104.1:0-11662 GCA_964421935.1 uncultured Rhizobium sp.
GCGGTACCGCTGTTCACGGCAACACCCTCGCTGGCGCCGCAATGCACCGCAAAAGCCTGTTCGAATTCGCCAACACGGGGACCGGTGGTCAACCAGCCGGAACAGAGCGCCTCCACCACGGCCTTGATGTCGGCATCGGCAATCTCCTGCTTGCCGTAGGGCAGAAACGGCGCGTCCAGGGCGGCGGCACCTTCGCGGTCAGGCATGGGCCATGGCCAGCAACGTCTGCAGGCCGCGCGCATCCAGTTTTTCAGGATTGGAATCGCTGGAATAGCTGAAGCCATCCGTCACCGGCTTGCCGCCGCGATGCAGATACGCGTCGCGCGCGGCATGGGCAAAGCTCTGCAGGATCACATAGCGGTCGTCTAGCTCGACGGTGCAATGGGCATCGTCCGCCGGGATCATGGTCTCGTGCAGCTTCTCGCCGGGCCGGATGCCGACCACATGCTGTTTGTGGGTGGGGCTGACCAGGGTGGCAAGCTGGGGAATGGTGCTGGACGGGATCTTGGGCACGTAGATCTCGCCGCCCTTCATCATCTCCATGCTGGAGAGGACGAAGTTCACCCCTTGCGTCAACGTGATCCAGAAGCGGGTCATGCGCTCGTCGGTAATGGGCAGGCTCTCGGCCCCGTCCGCGATCAGCTTCTCGAAGAAAGGCACCACACTGCCGCGGGAGCCGAAGACATTGCCGTAGCGCACCACCGAGAAGCGGGTGCCATCGGCGCCGGCCAGATTGTTGGCGGCGACGAAGATCTTGTCGGAGGCGAGCTTGGAGGCGCCATAGAGATTGATCGGATTGGCGGCCTTGTCGGTGGAAAGCGCCACCACACGCTTGACCCCGGCGCGCAAGGCGGCGCTGACCACATTCTCCGCCCCGAAGACGTTGGTGCGGATGCATTCGAAGGGATTGTATTCGGCGGTGGTGACCTGCTTCATGGCGGCGGCATGGACGACAAAGTCCACGCCGTTCAGCGCCAGCTCCAGCCGGTCGCGGTCGCGCACATCGCCGATGAAATAGCGGATGAAGGGATACTGCGCGTGCGGAAATTCCTGCTGCATCTCGAACTGCTTGAGTTCGTCGCGGGAAAAGACGATCAGCCGGCGCGGCTTGTAGCGGGCGATCACCGTCTTGATGAAATGCTTGCCGAAACTGCCGGTGCCGCCGGTGACCAGAACCGACTTCTCGTTCAGGTCCATCCAGGGCTGGGTGAAGTCGCGCAAAGGCGCGGCCGCCGCAGCGGGTTTGGAAACTTCAGGCGCAATGGCAAGCGCGGCCGGGCTCATACTTTTCCCCTCGTTTGGAGAAAAGATCGCCGGAAAACTTGGAGAAAACGTTAAAACTAGGGTTAACAACCGGTTACGAGCGCGGCGCGCGGTCGGAGATCGCGTGCACAACCCAGAAGCAGAACCCCAGTCCTTGTGCCCAGGCCGCCACCACGGACAGGAGCGTGTCGGCATGGGGGCCCGGTATCAGCAGAAAGGCGGCATCCGCTTGCCACAGAAGCGTTGGCAACAGCAGGTACAGCGCCGCCAGGATGGCTAGGGCCGCGAAGTCGCCCTTGGGTCCGGCAAACATGCGGCCCAGAAGGAAAATGCAGATATCGCGGGTCATGAAGCCCACCATGGCCAGTACCGCCAGCGCGGCCGGCGGGGTGCGGACCCACAGCGTCGCCAGAGCAACACCCGCGATCAAGGTCGCGGCATAACTCAGCATCCAGCAGTCGGCGGCCAGGAAGGCGCGATACCAGCGACCACTGGCGATTTGATCCCCCATCCAGCGCAAACGCACCGAATCCTTGGGCTCCAGGAAAGCCATGCCATAGGCCGTAGCCATCAAGCTCACCCCAGCCAGCGCCAGCGCCAAGCTTGCCCGAGGTACACCGAGCCGGTCCTCAAATCCCAACGGCAACATATCGTGGAAGCCGGCGCTGTAGATCGCGACATAGGCCAGATAGGCGAGCCACACATAAGGCCCATTGGCGAAGCGCAGTTCGGCCCGCATCGCCCGCCAGCAGCCGACCAGCGACCAGACCAGGAACAGCAGCAGCGACACCACATGGAAGGAGCTGACGTTGAACGCATGGCCCCACCAGATCAACGTCTCAGCACCGGCGCGTTCGAAAGCTGAAATCGAACTCCACAGCGAATAATAAGCAAAGGCCGCGCCGATGCCCGCCACCTGGCAAAGGAAGGTGTCCAGCCGCCAGTTGCCGGTCTGGCGGTGGATCAGCACCAAGCTGGACAACAGCGCCACGGCTTGCGCGAACACACCCAGACTGAGCAGGATCACGGCATAAAGCAGCGCGGCTCCGGCGCCATCGTCGCGCCATACCGGCGCCAGAATGAACGGCAGGCAGACCAGTGCGCCGAACCAGTTGGCCGCGGTGGCGCCGAACAGCTTGCCATACACCATGGTCCAGGGCCCGATGGAAGACAGCTTCTGGCTGTCCCACGTCCGCTCGCGGATTTCCGCCACCACCGACAGCGCGGCGCTGCGCGTGCCCCACAGCACGGCGAAGAACCAGTAGAGCGCCAGCGCGGCGCCCGAAACGGTCATCAGATGCGCCGGCGCCACACCGCCGGCGGCAAAAACCAGAAGCAGCAGGCCCGCGATCAACGCCAGCCGGAATGGCGAGGCTTCCAGCCACAGATTGCGCAGCAATTCGGGATTCATGGCCGGCCCCGCATGCGGGCGAAGTAAACCTCTTCCAGCGCCTGGGTATCCGGGGCGAACTCGCAGACCCGATAGCCGGCGCCAATCAGCGCCGCGAGCAGAGCGGCTCGGGCATCGGCTTCGCCGGCCAAAGTCACCACCGCACGGTCAGGCCCGGTCTCCAGCACTTCGGCGCCGTGCGCTTTCAGGAAATCCGCAAACCCTTCCCGGGCGTCCGCCAGAACGACACGCAGCCGGTTGCTGCTCTTGAGCGCGATGCTTTCGCCGCCGGCGATGCGCCCGCTCTCCACAATCACCATACGATCGGAATAATCTTCCAGCTCCGCCAGGATGTGCGACGACACCACCAGGGTCATGCCGTCACCCCGCAACTCCAGCAGCAGTTGCGACAGGTCACGCCGGGCCTGGGGATCAAGGCCCGCCGCCGGCTCGTCCAGCAGCAGCACCTTTGGCCGGTGCACGATGGCCTGGGCGATGGCCAGGCGCTGGCGCAGGCCTCGTGACAGCGCGCCCGCCGGCTGTTCCATGCGATCGGCTAACCCCACCCGCGCTGCCGCAGCTTCCGCCGCGCCCTTGGCTTGGCCGGGCCCGATGCCGTGGCTGCGCGCGGCATAGAACAAGCAACGGCGCACACTGAGCGCGTCATAAAGCCCGAAGAAATCCGGCAGATAACCCAATCGCTCATGGATGGCGCGCGGTGCCTCGCGCGTATCCAGCCCATCGATCGTCACGCGGCCGTCATACGGCGTCTCCAGCGCCGCCATCAGCCGGAGCAAGGTGGTCTTGCCCGCGCCATTGGGCCCGACCAGGGCGGTGATGGCGCTGGCCGCAATAGAAAGATTGATGCCATGAAGGGCACGGTGGCCCGGATAGTCGAAGACAAGACCACTGATCTCTATCATCGAAGCGCTTATAACCCTTTGTCACATCAGTAACAATTTGCGCTGGCGCCGTCCCTTGAATTCGCTTCTTTTTCACGCCAGAAACGCGTGCTTTCTGTCGGAGATTCCATGCGTATTGCCATGATCGGCACGGGCTATGTCGGCCTGGTCTCGGGTGCCTGCCTGTCGGAATTCGGCCACGACGTGGTCTGCATCGACAAGGACGACAGCAAGGTCAAAACCCTGCAGGCCGGCGGCATTCCGATCTATGAGCCGGGCCTCGACGATGTGGTGGCCGACAATGTCAGGGCGGGACGGCTTTCCTTCACCACCGATCTGAAAGCCGCGGTGGCGGGTGCCAAGGCCGTGTTCATCGCCGTGGGCACGCCCAGCCGGCGCGGCGATGGCCATGCCGATCTGTCTTATGTCTTTGCCGCGGCCGAAGAGATTGCCGAAGCCCTCACGGGTTATACCGTGGTGGTGACCAAATCCACCGTGCCGGTGGGCACCAGCCGCAAGGTGGAAGAGTTGATTCGCAAGAAGCGGCCGGACACCCAGTTCGACATGGCGTCCAATCCGGAATTCCTGCGCGAGGGTTCGGCCCTGGAAGATTTCCGCCGCCCCGACCGCGTGGTGGTAGGCTGCGACACCGAGAAGGCACGCGAGGTGATGCGCGAAGTCTATCGCCCGCTCTATCTCAACGAGACGCCGATCCTCTTCACCAGCCGCGAGTCCAGCGAACTGATCAAATACGCCGCCAACGCGTTCCTGGCCACCAAGATCACCTTCATCAACGAGATGGCCGACATCTGCGAGAAGGTGGGCGGCAATGTGCAGGATGTGGCGCGCGGCATCGGCCTGGACGGCCGCATCGGCAACAAGTTTCTGCATGCCGGCCCCGGCTATGGCGGCTCTTGCTTCCCCAAGGACACCTTGGCCCTGGTGCAGACCGCACAGGAACTGAACGCGCCCACGCGTATCGTCGAAGCGGTGGTGGCCGTGAACGAGGCTCGCAAGCTCACCATGGCCCGGAAGATCGAGGCGGCCTTTGGCGGCCTCGCCGGCAAGACCATTGCGGTGCTGGGCCTGACCTTCAAGCCCAACACCGATGACATGCGCGATGCCCCGTCGCTGGTCATTGTTCCCTATCTGCAGGCAGCCGGCGCCACCATCCGGGCCTATGATCCGGAAGGCGCCAAGGAAGCGCGCAAATATCTGAACATCGAGCTCTGCAAGGACACCTATGAGGCGCTGGAAGGCGCCGATGGCGTGGTGATCCTGACCGAATGGAACGAGTTCCGCGCCCTGGACTTTGCGCGCATGAAAGCAGCGTTGAAGCAGCCCCTGATGGTAGACCTGCGCAACATCTACCGCCCCGGCCTGATGCAGGAAGCCGGCTTCCGCTACATCAGCGTGGGCCGACTCTAGTGTCGTGGTTTCGAAGTCCGCTGTAATATGATATCGGGCTCTGTGCGAACTTCGAAACCAAACGACATCAGAATCAATAAGATGCCGGTGTCCCTCCATTTCGAAATTCGCCAGGAAGGCGATAGCGCGATCATGCGAATTTCGGAATCGGAACACCGGTGAGCGGCAGCCGGACCATCCTGGTCACGGGCGCGGCCGGCTTCATCGGCGCCGCGGTCAGCGAAAAATTGCTGGCCCGCGGCGATGCCGTGATCGGGGTGGATAATCTCAGCGATTATTACGATGTCAGCCTGAAACAGGCGCGGCTGAAACGGCTGGAGACCAAGCCGGGCTTCAGCTTCCACCGCATGGATATTGCGGATCGCGACGCGGTGAACGGCCTGGCGGATCAAGCAATCAGCCACATCCTCCATCTCGCGGCCCAGGCCGGGGTGCGCCATTCGCTGGTCGATCCTTACGCCTATGTCACCGCCAATGTGATGGGCCCCGTGGTGCTGTGGGAGATGGCGCGCAAACTGAAAGACCTGAAGCATTTCGTCTATGCCAGCTCCTCCTCGGTCTATGGCGCCAACCAGAAGATGCCCTTTGCCGTCGGCGATGCGGTGGAACAGCCCAACTCGCTTTATGCCGCCACCAAGCGGGTGGACGAGCTGATCGGGCACACCTACGCGCACCTCTACGGCATTCCCGCCACGGGCCTGCGCTTCTTTACCGTTTATGGTCCCTGGGGCCGCCCCGACATGGCACCATTCATCTTTGCCGACGCCATCGCGCGGCAAAAGCCGCTCTTTCTGAACAACAATGGCGAGATGTGGCGGGACTTCACCTATATCGACGACATCGTGGACGGGGTGCTGCGGGCGCTGGACCGGCCGGCCACTGGCGCGCCCCCGCACAAGCTCTACAATCTCGGCAATCACAAATCCGAGAAGCTCACCGACTTCCTGGCCGAGATCGAGCGGGCGCTGCAGAAGAAAGCCATCATCGAGCCGCGCCCCATGCCCGCCGGCGACGTGCTCAAGACCTATGCCGATATCGAGGCCTCCACCCGCGATCTGGGCTTTGCGCCGACCACGCCCATCAGCGTCGGCATTCCCAAATTCATCGCCTGGTATCGCGACTTTTACGGCGCCTGATCACGCGGGCGTTCCGCCAGCCGCTTGAGCGGCGCGGCGCAGACCAGGGTGAAGACCAGGGCCAGCCCGGTTACCAGACAGACCACCACCACCGCCCCGGCTGCCAGCCCAGCCTCGCCGATCCTGTGCCCGATGGTGCCGCCAGCTCCTGCCATCATGCGGCCGCGCCCAAAAGGCGCGCCGCTTCCGCCCAGTCCCGCACCAGCCGCTCCGCGCCGGCGGCGAGCAGGCGCATCCCCAGGCCGTCATGAGCATGGCCGCCCCCAAGAAAGCCCCAGACCGTCATGCCGGCCGCCCTGGCACCGACGACGCCGTTCACGCTGTCTTCCAGCACCAGGCAGTCGGACGGCGGGATAGCGAGCGCCGTGGCGGCGTGCAGAAACAGATCGGGTGCCGGCTTGGCATTTGCCACATGTTCGGCGCCATAAATGTGCGGCACGAAATAGTCCCACAGGCCGGTGCGCTTGAGCTTGCGCTCCAGCCCGCCCACAGAGCCGGAGCTGGCGATGGCCTTGGGCAGGGTCAGCCCCTTCACGGCATGGATCGCGCCGGGCACCTCGGTCAGTTCGGCCACCATCACGGCGCGCAGCCGCTCGGACTGGCGGATGGTCTCCGCGATCGGGCGGCCCAGACGCGTCTTTGCCTCTTTATCGATGGCGGCGTGATAGGCCTCAGTGGAAAGGCCCATAAAGCGGACGACATAATCGTTGCGCTCGAAGGTCAATCCCTGCTCGGCCAGCATTTCCAGCTCGACCTTCAACGCAATGACTTCACTGTCGACCAGAACCCCGTCGCAGTCGAAAATGACGGCTTTGAAGCGCGAGGTCACGCCGCCTTGCGGGTCTTGAGGAAGCCATCCATGCGCTCCAGGGCGCGCAGGATATTCTCCGCTGAATTGGCATAGGAGACGCGCAGGTACCCCTCGCCCAGGATGCCGAAGTCCGGCCCGCCGATCAGCGCGACCCCCGTCTCGTCCAGCAGCGCATTGGCCAGCGCCTTGGCCTTCCAGCCTGTCTGCTTGACGTTGGGAAAGGCATAGAAGGCGCCCTTGGGCGTGATGCAGGAAACCCCCGGCAGCTTGTTGAGACCTTCCACCACCAGCTTGCGGCGCTTGTCGAATTGCTCGCGCATATGCACCACCGCATCCTGCGGCCCCGTCAAGGCGGCGATACCGGCATACTGGGCCGGCGCGTTGACGCAGGAATGCAGATTCACCGCCAACTTGCGGGCATAGTCGTAGAGCTTGCCTGGAAAGATGGCATAGCCCAGGCGCCAGCCGGTCATGGCATAGGTCTTGGACCAGCCATTGAGCAGAATCAGTCGGTCGCGAAGAGACGGATAGTTCAGCAGGGTGACATGCGCTTGTCCGTCATAGATGAGCTGGTCATAGATCTCATCGCTCATCACCGCGACCTGGGGCCATTTTTCCATGCCGGCGACGAATTTCTCGACCTCGGCCCTGGGGGTGACGCCGCCGGTGGGATTGGCCGGCGAATTGATGATGATCAGCCGCGTCTTCTCATTGATCAGCGCCAGGGTCTCCTCGGCGGAGAAGGCAAAGCCGTTCTCCTCGCGGATCGGGATCGGCACCGGGGTGGCGCCGGTATATTCGATCATGGAGCGATAGATGGGAAAGCCGGGATCCGGATACATGATTTCCACCCCCGGCTGGCCGAACATCAGGATGGACATGAACATGGTGGGCTTGCCGCCCGGCATGATCATGACTTCGTCGGGCGAAACCTTGGCGCCATAGCGCTTGTGCAGATCCGCCGCCACCGCTTCGCGCAGGGGCAGGATGCCGTTGGCCGGCGTATAGCCGTGATGGCCGTCCTGCAGCGCCTTGATGGCGGCTTCCACGATATGGTCGGGGGTGCGAAAGTCCGGCTGGCCGATGCCCAGATTGATGATGTCGCGCCCCTGCGACGCCAGCTGGGTGGCCCGCGCCAGAACGGCGAAGGCGTTTTCTTCGCCGATGCGGTCAAAGTTGACGACGGTCTTCATGGGCGGACGGCCTTTTTGTGAGGCAGCCCGTATAAGGCCTCAGGGCCCCGGATTCCAGTGGACTCGAAGCCGCGCCGAGGTGGTCTCGAATCGGCACCGGCCATACTCCAGGTCAGTCCCAAATCAGCCCAGATAGCCGTGCTCGCGCAGGTAGCGGACAATAGCCTGGGCCTGAACCTCCGGGGTCGCTTCCACTGTTCGGATCGTAAGCTCGGCCTTCTCCGGCGCCTCATAGGGGCTGTCGATGCCCGTGAAGTTCTTGATCTTGCCGGCTTTGGCTTTCTCATACAGGCCTTTGGGATCGCGCTGCATGCAGACGTCCAGCGGGGTGTCCACGAACACCTCCAGGAACTCGCCCTCGCCCAGGAGCTCGCGCGCCATGCGCCGCTCCGAGCGGAAGGGCGAAATGAAGGCCGTCAAGACGATCAGGCCGGCGTCCACGAACAGTTTGGCGGTCTCGCCCACCCGGCGGATATTTTCCACCCGGTCGGCGTCGGTGAAACCCAGATCCTTGTTGAGGCCGTGACGGATATTGTCGCCGTCCAGCAGATAGGTGTGCTTGCCTTCGGCAGCCAGGCTCTTCTCCACCAGATTGGCGATGGTGGATTTGCCCGAACCGGAAAGGCCGGTGAACCACAGCACCACCGGCTTCTGACCCTTCATGGTGGCGCGCGCCTGCTTGTTCACATCCAGCGCCTGCCAGTGAACATTGGTCGCCCGCATCAGCGAGAAGTCGATCATGCCCGCGCCGACCGTGGCGTTGGTGAAGCGATCGATCAGGATGAAGCCGCCTGTGTCACGGTTGTTGCGATAGGGGTCGAAGGCCAGTGGCTGGCCAAGGGCGAAATTGCAGAAGCCGACCTCGTTGAGATGCAAGGTCTTGCCCGCCAGATGGTCCAGGGTGTTGACGTCGATCTTGTGTTTCAGGGCCGAGATTTGTGCCGGCACCGTGGCCGTGCCGAGCTTGAGCAGATACTGGCGGCCTGGAAGCAACTCCTCGTCCGCCATCCAGAGCAGATGGGCAGCAAACTGGTCGGAGACTTCCGGCCGCGCCTGCGGATCGGCCAGCACATCGCCACGGGAGATATCCACCTCGTCCGCCAGCGTGAGCGTGACGGCGTCACCGGCCACGGCTTCGGGCAAATCGCCGTCCATGGTGACAATGCGCTCGACCTTGGTGCTGCGGCCCGACTTGGCAACCACGACACTGTCGCCCGGCCGGACGCGGCCGCCGGCGATGGTGCCGGAAAAGCCCCGGAAATCCAGATTGGGCCGGTTGACCCATTGCACCGGCAGGCGGAACGGCTTGTCGGCAAGCGCAGTATCCACATCCACCAGTTCCAGGTGCGTCAGCAGCGCCGGGCCCTGGTACCAGGGTGTCTCTTTCGACTTCTCGATGACATTGACGCCGTAACGGGCCGAAAGCGGAATGGCCGCCTGGCTGACGAAATTCAAGCGCGCCGCGAAAGCATGAAAATCCGAGACGATCTTGTCGAAGACCTCCTGGCTGTAATCCACCAGGTCGATCTTGTTCACCGCCAGCACGACGTGACGGATGCCCAGCAACGAGGCGATATAGGCGTGACGCCGCGTCTGGGTGAGAACGCCCTTGCGCGCATCGATCAGGATGACGGCGAGATCGGAGTTGGAGGCGCCGGTCGCCATGTTGCGGGTGTACTGCTCATGGCCCGGCGTGTCGGCGACGATGAATTTGCGCTTGTCGGTGGCGAAGAAGCGATAGGCCACGTCGATGGTGATGCCCTGCTCCCGCTCGGCTTCCAGCCCGTCCACCAGGAGCGCGAAGTCGATGTCTTCGCCCGTGGTGCCGAACTTCTTGGAGTCCTTCTCCAGCGAGGCCAACGTGTCTTCGAAGAGCAGTTTGGTGTCGTAGAGCAGCCGCCCGATCAGGGTGGACTTGCCGTCATCGACGCTGCCGCAGGTGAGGAAGCGCAGCAGCGATTTCTTCTCCTGCGCGGCAAGGAATTTCTGGAGTTCAGAAAGGGGTGCATGCTGCCCGGCCAAAGTGCGCGCGCTCATATGACGGCGCTCCCGTATTCAATTTTGCGGATCGCGCGCGAGGGCCGGGCGTCCGTTCGCTGTTGCTCACGGACCATCAAAAATACCCCTCCTTCTTCTTCTTCTCCATCGAGGCCTTCTCGTCGCTGTCGATCAACCGGCCCTGACGCTCACTGGTGCGGGCGGTGAACATCTCGGTGACGATATCTTCCAGGCTGTCGGCATCGCTTTCGATGGCGCCGGTGAGCGGATAGCAGCCCAGGGTGCGGAAGCGGACCAGCCGGTCTTCCACTTTCTCGCCAGGCCTGAGCTTCATGCGCTCGTCATCGCGCATGATCAGGGTGCCGTCGCGTTCCACCACCGGGCGCTTCTTGGCGAAATAGAGCGGCACGATCGGAATGTTCTCGGCCAGGATATATTGCCAGATATCCAGCTCGGTCCAGTTGGAAAGCGGAAAGACGCGGATGCTCTCGCCCTTGTTGATGCGCGTGTTGTAAACGCGCCAGAACTCCGGACGCTGGTTCTTGGGGTCCCAGGCGTGGCTGGCGCTGCGGAAGGAAAAGATGCGCTCCTTGGCGCGGCTCTTTTCCTCATCACGGCGCGCCCCGCCAAAGGCGGCGTCGAACTTGTATTTGTCCAGCGCCTGCTTCAGCGCCTCGGTTTTCATCACCTGGGTGTGCAGCGACGAGCCGGAATCGAACGGATTGATGCCGCGGTCCACGCCGTCCTGGTTGATATATTCGATGAAATCCAGGCCGAGCCGCTTCACGGTCTCATCGCGGAACTGGATCATCTCCTTGAACTTCCAGGTCGTATTGACGTGCATCAGCGGAAAGGGCGGCTTGGAAGGGTAGAAGGCCTTCATCGCCAGATGCAGCATCACGCCGGAGTCCTTGCCGACGGAGTAGAGCATCACCGGGTTGGCGAACTCGGCCGCCACCTCGCGCATGATGTGGATGCTCTCGGCCTCCAGGCGCCGCAGATGCGATATTACAGTCTTGTTAGTGGACAAAGCTGGGTATCCCAAATCCGGACTGTGAAATAGTCTGAAGCCCGGTCGGATGCAAGGCAGGCCGGCGCGGGACTGCTATTTCAGGACCTTGGTGCTGGTATCCGGCGGAACGGCCTGCTCTTCCACGGCAAACCGCACCCGGCCCACGGAGCGGCCATCCCGGGTCAGGATATTGACCTGCCACTGCCCCGGCCGGGGCGCGGTCTTGTAGGTGAAAAAGCGGAAACCATCCTCGCGCCCGCCCTCAATCTCCACGGGCAGGCGCTGCTGGGTCTGCCAGCCCTTGCCAGGCGCCAGCCATTGCCAGTCATGGACAATACGGGTCTTCAGGCCCCGCGGCGCGAAGACCGCATTATAGACATAGATCTTTGCGCCCGGCTGGATATGCAGGACCGAATGGGTGCCGAACAGCGCCTGCCATTCCGGCGGCTCCTGTTCCTGCTGGGCCACGAACTCGCCGCCCACCTTGCGCACATCATGGTAGACGCCGGCATCGGTGAGCACCAGCGGC
>CAYQZM010000105.1:0-10249 GCA_964421935.1 uncultured Rhizobium sp.
GTCAAGCTGAAGACCGTCACCATTTCCCGCGATCTGGGCGCTTCGGTGGACATCTCCAACGGCATCTCGCGTGCAGACCGCATCATCGACAACCCCGCCGACGCCCTGCAGGACGGCGATGAAGTGCGGGTCGCCAGCCGGTAGCGACGGGAGATTCTCTCGCGTATAAAAGCGGCTGTTGTGCTCCAGGTGAACCCATGCGCGCCTTGAAAGTCCTGGCTCTGCTTCTTGTACCGCTGGCCGGCCTGGCGGTCTGTGACCAGAACCGGTCCGAAGCCGCCACGGCAACCCCGGGCGTTGCCGGTCCCGCCTATGATACCTCGCCCGCCGCCAATGCGCGCTTCCTGGCCGACTATGCGGTACGTCCCAATGTGAAGAAGCTGCCCGACGGCTTGATGTACCGCGTGCTGCATGCGGGCGACGGTCCCCAGCCCCAGAAAAACAGCGATGTGGCGACCGTCTATTACAAGGGCTCGCTGATCAACGGCAAAGTCTTCGACAAGACCAAGCCGGAAGAACCCATCCAGTTTCAGGTCGGCGGCGTGATCCCCGGCTGGACCGAGGCCCTGAAGCTGATGAAGACCGGCGACACCTGGGAATTGGCGATCCCGTCGGACCTGGCCTATGGCAGCGACGGCAAGGACAATATCATTCCGCCCGACCAGACGCTGGTCTTCCTCGTAAATCTGGCGAAAGTCGAATACGCGCCATAGCTGGCAAATCCACTTTTGCCTATAAGACAGCCTCCAAATCGGGAGAGACCATGCGTTTTCTGAAAATCCTGGTGCTGGTCCCGCTGGTTGCTTTGGCGGCCTGCGACCAGAAGAAATCCGACAGTGCCGCCACGGATTCCGCAACCGCGGGCTCGGCCTATGACACCTCACCCGACGCCAACAAGCGCTTCCTGGCCGATTATGCCGCGCGTCCCGATGTGAAGAAGCTGCCCGACGGGCTGATGTACCGCGTGATCAAGTCGGGTGACGGCGCGCCGGTGAAAAACGACAGCGACCTGGTGACGGTCTATTACAAGGGCTCGCTGATCACCGGCAAAGTCTTCGACCAGACCAAGGAGGGCGAACCGGCCCAGTTTCCCGCCGGCGGCCTGATCCCGGGCTGGGTGGAAGCGCTGAAGCTGATGAAGACCGGCGACACCTGGGAATTGGTGCTGCCGTCCGATCTTGGCTATGGCAGCGACGGCGCCGGCGACGCCATTCCGCCCAACCAGACCCTGGTTTTCACCATGACCCTGGTGAAAGTCGATTCTGGCCAGTGAGAGGAGCGACCGGCGGCGCCCAGCGACAGCGTATGGCGCGGGCAAAGCGATACCCTCCTCCTGCCTCGAACGCTGAAGGTCGCCCGGCGCCCATACGCTGTCGCTATGGGCCACTGCCGGGCTCGAGATTCCTGAAACTGCTGCCGACGGCGCTTAGAACTTGTAACCCAGCGTCACGCCCGTCATCCGCGGCGGCAGCGGGATGCACTGGAGCAGGCCAGAGGTATTGGCGACGCCGAAGGTGCCGTTGGGCGCGGAATTCAGCACACCGTTATATTCCGGCAGGCAGGCCTCGGTGTTGGCCACATTGTTCATGAACAGCGCCAGATCGGCATTGGTATGGCCGAGATTGGTGAACTCCAGCCGGAAATTCAGCAGGCCATAGGCGAAGGTCCGCTGCATCGGATTGAAAGCGCGCATGTCGGCCAGATACCGGCTCTGCCAGTAATAATGGGCGGTGAAGACGGTATCGCCCAGCGGCAGCCCGCCCAGATCGGTGCCGAAATTGACAGTGGCGGTTTCATTGGTCTGCCAGGCCGGCACCGGAATGGGCGTGCCGGACAAATTGGTGGTGCCTGTCGGCAGCAGATAACCCGGCGGCGGCGAGAACGTGAAATCGGTATAACGCGGATCGATATAGCTGCCCGCCGCGCTCAAGGTCAGCCAGTCGGTGAGAATGGCGGTGACGTCCCACTCCGCGCCGTAGATCTTGGCGGCCCTGGCGTTCAGGGTGACGTTGTCGTTGAAGGTCGAGAGGCAATTGCCGCTGTTGAACTGGGCTTGGTCGCACGGCACGCCGCTAATTGTGGTGGCCAGGGTGACGTTCGGCAGCGACTGCTGCACCTGGATGTCGTGATAAACGGTCTGATAGAGGGCGAGGTTGGTGCGCAGCGCGATGTCACCGATGCTCCAGTCCGACTTCACGCCGATTTCATAGTCCAGCACCTTTTCCGGCTGGGCCACGATCACCACCGGATTGACCGCCTGGGTGTTGATGGCGCCCGAGCGATAGCCGGAGCGCATGGTGGCATAGACCATGGTGCCATCCCACAGGTCATGGTCCAGCGCCAAGGTCCAGGTCGGCTGGTGGAAGCTGCGGTTGAGATCGGCTGCGCACTGCGACAGCGGCAGGATCACGCCCTGCGGATTGGTGAGGCCGCAGGACTGGGTGTAACCCGAATAGGTGATGCCCTCGAAACTGGTGAAGCCGCCCGGATTGAAGACGCCATTCACCGTCGCGGCATTGGTAGCCGCTGTCGCCGGCGTGCGGACGGTCTGAGTGCCGATATGGGCGTAGCGATGATCTATGGTGTAACGCACGCCGGCCGTGAAGCGCGTATCGGGCAGGATGCTGTAGGTTGCCTGGGCGTAACCGGCATAGGAGCTGTTCTGCTCGCTGTTATGGCTCCAGTCGGTGATGGTGATCTGCTTGCCGGTCACCCCGGCCGGCGCACCCGAATTGGGCAGGAAGAGATAGAGCTGACCGCCGTCATTGGGGCTCCTCTCGTTGAAATAGAACAGGCCCGCGGTCCATTGCAGCTTGTTGTCAAAACCCTTGCCGTTGAAGGTCAGTTCGGACTGCCAGGACTGATAATTGGGATAGGCGTAGAGATAGGTGTTGGTCTCCAAGGGCTGGCCACGGCTCGCGGCCTTGCCGAAATTGGTGAAAGTGCGATAGGCCGCCATCCAGCGCATATCGATATCGCCCCAATGCTGGTTGGCGGTGGCCGAATAGGTGCCGTAGTGGCCCTTGATCGCATTGGTGACAGCCTGATCCGAGCTCCAGAAACCGGCCGCCTGCTGGCGCGCCAGGGAGTTGAGCAGCGCGTTATGGGCCAGCGGCGACGGATTGACGTTGGAAGCACTGGTGGGGGAGACCGTGAGAAAATAGGGCGCGATCGTCTGGCCACGCAGATCGGTGACGGCGTTGCAGCTCACCGGAATGTTGCAGATCGAGGCGCGGCCCACGCTCGGCACCGTACCCGTGAAAGAGGCCAGGTCGTGATAGGTCGAGCCGGTGTCGTGCTCGGTGGCGAGGTCGGCGCGCAACACCAGATCAAAGCTGTCGCTGGGTTGCCATTTCAGTGAAAAGACGCCGGCCAGCTTCCGGCTGCCGAAGGCCGGCACGCTGTTGCGCTGATTGGTGGTCGGGTCCAGATACAGATTGGCGACATAGCCTTTTTGGTTATCCGCATTCAGTGCCACGCGCAGGAACAGTGTCTCAGCCAGGGGGATATTCATGGCACCCTGCAGGCCGGCGCGCCCATAGTCGCCCACCGTGGCCTGGACATAGCCGCCGAAATCCGGTCCAGGGTCCCGGCTGGTGTAGAGAATGGCGCCGCCGGTTGTATTGCGGCCCACCAGGGTGCCCTGTGGGCCTTTCAGCACCGCGACATTGTCGAGGTCGAACAGCGAGCCGGTCAGGCCGATGGCTCGCGCATAATAGACGCCATCCTTGTAGACGGCAGTGGCGGTGTCGAAACCCAGGCCTGGATTGCCGCCGCCCGAAGGCGCATCGAAGTTGCGCTGGCCGCGGATGGTGATGTTGAGCGTGTCCTGCCGGAAGGCAGTCGGGGCGATATAAACCGAGGGGGAAACATATTTGAGGTCTTCCACCGTCTTGACGGCGAGCTTGTCGAGATCAGCCTGGCTCAGCGCGGTGATGGAAATCGGAACCGCCTGCGCTTCTTCCTCGCGCTTGCGTGCCGTGACCACGACCTTCTCCAGCCCGCCCGCCTGTGTCTGGGGCGCCGTGCCGGTCGTCTCCGGTGTCGCGGTCGCCTGCGCCCAGGCCTGGCCAAAGCCGGAAGCATTCGGCGCCAGAAGCGCGCTGGTGGCCAGAAGAGCCAGGGTTGAAGCTCGGAGCATGAAATTCCCCTATGAATTCAAGGCCGGCGCTTCTCTCGGGCGCCTTTCGATATCGCGGCGAAGCTCTATCGGAAATGCCCTGGGGGATAAAGGCAATGTGACGCTCTTGCGTGAAATCGGGAAATTTTCCCTATAAGAGTCCGGCCGTTATGCCGGGCCAGCCGCCCGGCCAGTTCAATGAGGGGAAAAATGAACAAAACTGCAATGATCACCGGGGCCGGCAGCGGCGTGGGCCGGGCCGTGGCCAAGGCCCTGGCGCCTCAGGGTTGGAGCCTTGTGCTGGTGGGCCGCAAGCAGCAGACGCTGGATGAGACCGCACACGGGCTTGGCGGAGACCATCTGGTGGCGCCCGCCGATGTTGGCGACCCGGCGCAGGTCAAAACGGTTTTCGCCAAGCTGAAGGACAAGTTCGGGCGCCTGGACATGCTGTTCAACAATGCCGGCATGGGCACGCCCGCCATTCCTATGGAAGAGCTCACCTTCGAGCAGTGGCAGGCGGTGGTGAACGTCAACCTCACCGGCGCCTTTCTCTGTGCCCAGGAAGCCATGCGGCTGATGAAAGCCCAGGCGCCCCGCGGCGGCCGCATCATCAACAATGGCTCCATCAGCGCCGACCGCCCGCGCCCGCACAGCGCGCCCTATACCGCGACCAAGCACGCCATCACCGGCCTGACCAAATCCATCATCCTGGATGGACGCCCCTTCGACATCACCGCCGGCCAGATCGATATCGGCAATGCCGCCACCGAGATGACCGAGCGCATGGCCCAGGGCGTGCTGCAGCCGGATGGCGAGCTGAAGGTCGAGCCGCGCATGGACGTGGACCATGTCGCCCAGCAGGTGGCGTTCATGGCCGGCCTGCCGCTGGAATCCAACGTGGCCTTCGTCACCATCATGGCCACCAAGATGCCGCTGTTCGGCCGCGGCTAGGTTTGGGCAGCCAGCCGCAAGACGCGCGTCCCGTCCGTCTTGCGGCGGCGATCCTGGTCATTGGCTTTGGCGTGATGCTGGCGCTGAATGCGCCCGGCCAGCTTTCCTATGATTCGGTGACGCAGCTGGCTGACGGCCGGAGCGGCCACTATAACAGTTGGCATCCGCCGCTGATGGCCTGGCTGCTCGGCCTCTTCGACAGCCTGGTGCCCGGAACATTTCTGTTTCTGCTGTTCCAGGGCCTGCTTTTGTTGGCAGGGCTGTTGGCCCTGCTGGCCTTGAAGCCGCGCGGCTGGCTCAGCATGGGCGTGGCGCTGTTGATCGTGTTGACGCCGCAATGGCTGCTCTATCAAGGCGAAATCTGGAAGGACATGCTGTTCGCCGATGCCGCCATCGCGGGTTTTGCGGCTTTGGCCTGGTATGCGCAGCGGCCACATCCGGCTACGGCGATCCTGACATTGGCATCGCTGCTTGTGGCGGCGGCCGTACGGCAGAACGGCATCGTGCTTCTGCCTGTGGCGGCCGTCACACTCGCCCTGACCGCCCCAAGACGCTGGCGCTGGGCTCTCGCATTTCTGGCCGCGGGCCTGGTGCTTCTGTTCGGCCTGAACCTGGCGCTGGCATCGCGCGGGGATGGCGGAGATGGGGCCGCCGCGGAAATCCGCCTGGCCCAGAGCTATGATCTGGCCGGCGCCTTTGCCCGTGAGCCCAATCTGTCGGTTCCACTGCCGCCCGATCTGGACCAGCTGCTCCGCGGGCCCGGCGCCCGGCTCTATACGCCGCTGCGCAATGATCCCTTCGCCGCCGATCTCGCCCTCTCAAAAGCACGCAGCGAAGCGCCCGACGGGGCCATCTCCACCGCCTGGCAGGCGCTGGTGCTGAACCATCCCTTGCTTTACCTCAAGGTGCGTTGGGCGGACTTCGCGGCCGTGGTGACGACGCCGGACAGCGATGTCTGCCATCTCGCCACAAGCGGGGTCACCGGTCCCCCACAATTGTTACGACAACTCGGCCTTTCGGTGCGTAATCGCACACAGGACCTGGCCCTGAAATCCTATGCCCGGCTGTTCTTTGACACGCCGCTGTTTTCCCATGTCCTATGGGGACTGCTGGCCGTCGTGCTTCTGATTGTGCTGCTGCGCCGCCCGTCGGCGGCGGACAAGGCGGTGGCGGGCCTTTTGGCAGGGGCTCTGCTTTTCAGCCTCACCTTCTTCTTCATCTCGATTGCGTGCGACTATCGCTATCTGATCTTTCTCGATCTCGCCGTCATGGCGGCGTCGCTTTACGCGATTACAAAACGCTGACTGTATTTTTGACGGTTCCGGGAGCCAATTTCTGCTCGCGACGTTTCTTCCGCGCAGCGAATAACGAAAAAAATGCGCGCCTGTTTTTTGGGTCAAAATGTCTGTGCTTTGGGCTTCGGTGTCGCCACCCTCCAAACGCCGCCCCTGATGTCTGAACCCAATAGCCAGGAGTCACATCCCGCAGCAGGATTTGCCGCGGAGGTTACGCCGGTCCGTGCGGGACATGACATCTCCACAAGACAGATGATAGAAGCGCCCTTCGTCACGACGGCAGAAAAGCCGGTCCAGTTGCCTGATCCTGCACAGCTTTTCCCCATCTGATCCAGGAATGGCCACCGGTCCAGTCGACAAAAACCAGGGCTTAGGCCCCCTTGTGCGGCGCGGCACGAATACCAATATTGAGCGTTAAACAAGAATCGGCCGTAACGGATATTTTATTTCGTTTCATATATTTGGTGGGGCATGAAGACGTCAGCGCAATTACTTTCGGCCTTGACCCTGACCTTGGCCTTGGGCGGGTGCAGCACGCCCAGCGCGGAGTCGCTGGCCCAGAACGACCCCTGGGAAAAGACCAATCGGGACATTTTTGAGTTTGACGTGCGTCTGGACCACGCCGTGGCGCGTCCGGTCGCCCGCGGCTATCGGGATGTCGTGCCCGAGCCGGTGCGCGACGGCATCCACAATGCGCTCACCAACCTGAATTCGCCTGTCGTGCTGGCCAACGACGTGCTGCAGGGCGATGGCGACAAGGCTGTCAACACCTTCGGCCGCATCGTGATCAATTCCACCGTCGGCATCGCCGGCCTGATCGACGTGGCCAGCAAGGTGGGCATTCCCGGCCATGACAATGATTTCGGCATCACCCTGGGCAAGGCCGGGGTCTCCGAGGGGTCTTACCTGGTGCTGCCCTTTGCCGGCCCCAAGCCGCCGCGCGACCTTCTGGGCACCGGCGTGGATGTCGCGTTTGACCCGCTCACCTATGCCCAGTTTCACGGCAGCGACACCTGGATGGTGGTGCGCTTCGGCATGGGTGTGCTGGACAGCCGCGCCTCGCAGCTGGATGCAGTGGAGACCATCGAACGGTCTTCCATCGACTTCTACGCCACCACCCGCAATCTCTATCGCCAGAGCCGCAACGCCAAGATCAACGAAGGCAAGGCTGGCACGGACGACCTGCCCAACCTGTAATTCTGGATTGCGGCCTGTCAGCCCGACCGGCAAAGCCGATCAAATTGGTTCCGTGAACCAGTTTGAAGGCTGCACGCGCCGAGCTTAAGTCAGGCGCAAACCGGAAGTATCGCTCACTCAGCCGGCGAAGGATGAGGCGCGTGATCGCCTGGCTTGTCTTTCATGATGCCGTGATACCAGCGGTTCCAGAACCCGCTGGTCCACCGGCCGAAGCGATCCATGTAAAGGAACACCACCGGCGTGGTGTAAAGCGTCAGGATCTGGCTGAGCAGCAGCCCGCCCACGATGGAAATGCCCAGGGGCTGGCGCAGTTCTGAACCCTCGCCCAGGCCGATCGCCAGCGGCAGCGCGCCCAGGATGGCGCCCGTGGTGGTCATCATGATGGGACGGAAGCGGAGCAGGCACGCCTTGTAGATGGCGTCATGCGAGGACATCCCCTCGCGCCGCATCGCGTCGATGGCGAAGTCGATCATGATGATCGCATTCTTCTTCACGATGCCGATCAACAGGATCACCCCGATCATGGCAATGAGATCGAACTGGGTGCGGAACAGCAGCAGCGCCAGCACCGCCCCCACGCCCGCCGACGGCAAGGTGGACAGAATGGTCACCGGATGGATCAGGCTTTCATACAGCACGCCCAGGGTGATGTAGATCGTCAGCACTGCCGCCAGTAGCAGGAACGGCATGTTGGAGAACGACTTCTGGAAAAGCTGGGCGGTGCCGGCAAAATCGCCATGAATATTGATGGGCGTATTGATGCGGGCCATGGTGCGGTTGATGGCGTTCACCGCGGTGCTCATCGGCTCGCCGGCCGGCAGGCTGAAGGAGAAGGTGGTGGCGACGAACACGCTCTGGTGATTGACCGCCAGCGGCGTGGTGCCCGGCCCGAAGGAGGCGAAAGCCGACAACGGCACCATCGTTTCCACCTTGGTCGAGATGCTGGCACCGGTCGAGGCCCCGCCCCGCGCACCCACCGCCACGCTGTTGAGCTGCTGGTTGCGCGCCGCATCCTGGGAAGCTTGCTGCGCGGCGGCGGCCTGCTGGGTTGCGGCGGAGGAATTGGCAGCAAGTCCTGCTGACGAGGATGCGCTGCCGCTTGCCGCGCCACCCGCCGCACCGCCCGCGCTGGCGCTGGAGGAGGTATTGGCGATCACAAAGGCGCCGCCGGCGGCCGCGGAAGACTGGGTGCCGCTGACCGTGCCGCCGGAGGTGGAGATAAAGATGTCGCGCAAGGTTTCGGGGCTTTGCCAGAAGGCGGGCGCCACCTCCATCACCACGTGATACTGGTTCTTGTCCTTGTAGATGGTCGAGACCTGGCGCTGACCGAAAGCGTCGTACAGGGTGTTGTCGATCTGGGCCGTGTTGAGGCCCAGCCGCGCCGCGGTGGCGCGATCGATCTTGAGGTCGATCTCCAGCCCCTTGTCCTGCTGGTCGGAATTGACGTCTTCCAGCTCGGGCACGTCCTGCAGGGCGGTCGTGATCTTGGGCACCCATTCATTCAGATCCTCCAAGGTGTCGGCGAGGATCGTGTACTGGTAGCTGCCGTTGCCCTGGCGGCCGCCGGCGCGAATCTGGCCGCCCGGGAACAGGAACAGCCGCGCGCCCGCCACCTTCTCGAGCTTGGGCCGCAAGCGATCGATGACTTCGGTCGAGCTGATGCCGCGCTCCCGCGTCGGCTTCAGCGTGACGTAGACGTTGCCCGTGTTCGAGGCCTGACCGCCCGCAAAGCCACCCACGGTCGCCACCGCGGGATCGGATTTGATGATGTCCACGAACTGCTGGAATTTCTTCTGCATGGACTGGAACGAGATGCTTTGGTCGCCGCGGATACCGCCCTGCAATGTGCCGTTATCCTGATCCGGGAAGAAGCCCTTGGGAACGATGGCGAGCAGATAGAAATTAAGCCCGATCGTGATGAACAGGATCGCCATGATGGTCTTGGGATTGTCCAGCGACCAGTGCAGGGTGCGGCGGTAGAAATCCTGCATGGATTCGAAAGTGCGCCGCGACCAGCGCATCAGCCAGTTCTGATCCTCATCGACCGAGAAATCCATGTAGGCGCACATCATCGGCGTGACCGTCAGCGACACGATCAGGGACATGATGATCGCCGTGGTCAGGGTCATGGCGAATTCATGGAAGATGCGCCCCACCAACCCGCCCAGCAGCAGCACCGGGAAGAACACGGCCACCAGCGAGATGGACATGGACAGCACGGTGAAGCTGACCTCGCTGGAGCCCTTCAGCGCCGCGGTCAGGCGGTCTTCGCCATTTTCCAGATGCCGGGTGACGTTCTCGAGCACGACGATGGTGTTATCCACCACAAAGCCGGTGGAGACGATCAGCGCCATCAGCGAGAAATTGTCGAGGCTGAAGCCCAGGAGATACATGACCCCGAAAGTGCCCAGCAGCGACAGCGGCACGCATACCGTGGGCACCAGGGTCGCCTTGAAATTCCGCAGGAACAGAAACACCACCACGATGACCAGGATGGTGGAGAGGATCAGCGTCATCTCCACGTCATGGACGGAGTTGCGGATGGAGGTGGTGGTGTCGGACAGGACGTCCAGATTGATGGAAACCGGCAGCGAGGACCTGAGCTGCGGCATCTGGCTCAGGATGGAATCCACCACCTGGATGACATTGGCGCCGGGTTGCTTGGTGATATTGACCAGTACCGCGG